>JAPOQA010000009.1 GCA_026710945.1 Chloroflexota bacterium | reverse complement strand
GTTTGAGAGACAGTGATGTAATTGGTTGGCGTGGGTGGCGTGTGTGTGGTTGTGCACGGTGGGGGCGCGTGGGGGGGGGGGGGGGGGGGGGGGGCACAATTCTAACAAGGTGAGCGCGCTGCAAAAGGCTTAGGCAGCGATCTTGGGCTTGGTGTGGGTTCGCACCTAGACTGGCCGCTGGACAGGAAGAGATGGGCGCTTCTTGGGACGGTTGCTCTCCGGAGCAATGCCCTATAGCTATGTCCAAAGTGGAAGTTTGCGAACGGTCAAATACAATTCCCCATGGCGTGGAAGAGGCTTGGGTATGGCGGGAAAGACAGTTCCGCGTCGGTCCGCTTTGCATTCCTTTTGCGCTGGAATAAGAAGACTACGATTCTCCCCAAGAGTTCGGCAACCGGATGACCGTGGAGTCGCAGTCTGAGATGACTGGCCGGACCGAAGATTTACCGAGCAGGACGGTGGCTCTCGTTGGTCGCGCGACATCGCAACGAAAAGTAGAATAGGCCTTTGATATGACACCAGAACGGTCACGGCGGGATCTCGCCCGGCTTTCCCACGGTCCGGGTAGTCCGCAGCGAGTACTGGTTTCGGGCGCGTCCGGTTTGATTGGCGCCACGCTCGTCCCGTTTCTTGAAAGTGGGGGCCATGAGGTGTGCAGGCTGGTACGTAGGTCGGCCGCGGCGCCGGCTGAGATTTTCTGGGACCCCGCCGCAGGGAAGATTGATGCGTCGGCTCTGGAGGGCTTTGACGCAGTAATCCACCTGGCGGGTGAGAATATTGGTGCTGGGCGCTGGACCGCGGCGCGGCGCGGCAGGATCTGGCAGAGTCGCGTTCAGGCCACGGAAATATTGTGCGGCGCTTTGGCCGGACTGTCGCAGCCTCCGGCGGTCTTGGTGGCGGCATCAGCAGTTGGCTACTACGGCGACACGGCGGATCAGGTTGACGAGTCTGCGCCGGTGGGAAAGGGATTCTTGGCGGAGCTGACTGAAGCATGGGAGCATGCCGCCGCTCCGGCGAGGGATGTGGGCATCCGTGTGGCACATGCACGCTTGGGTGCGGTTCTCAGCCCACAGGGCGGACTGCTTAAGCGATTGTTGCCGCTGTTTCGCATGGGGGCAGGCGGGGTAGTTGGTAGCGGTAATCAGCCGATGAGTTGGATCGGAATGGATGACGCGATAGGCGCGCTCTACTTCCTGATGTGTTCCGAGGAGGCGCTAGGACCCATCAACGTGGTGGCCCCCAAGCCGGCCACCAACCGGGAGCTTACCCACACCCTGGCGGCTGTGCTGCGGCGACCTGCATTCGCGCGGGTGCCGAGTTTTGCGATCAGTGCCTTGTACGGAGAGATGGGGGAGCAACTCATTCTCAAAGGGCAGGCGGCGGTTCCCGCCCGTCTCGATGCGTTAGGATTCCGCTGGGAGGAGCCTGCCCTGGAAGGTGCGCTGCGTTGGGAACTGGGTAAGCCGCCCAATTAGCCTTGCGGCGTTGGTTGGATCAGACATGGCGGGATGGCATCGGTTCGACCGGAGAATCTAAGCTGTAGGTAAGCTGTCGCACCCGCAGTAGCCGGCCCCAGAGTCCGTTAGAGGGAGACCCCCAGAACTGTCACGGCGAATCGCCGCAGCCGGGCTAGCAGTCGGCGGGGGAGATTCGGCGTGTAGAGCAGGTTTTCGCGCAGGGTAATTCCGGCTCGAGAGCCGGGCGTCCGGCGAGAGTGCGGTTGGCCCTGCTACGGAATCACAACGCCGAGCGAGCGATAGAACTCGTAGCGCCGGTCTATGAGACTGGGGAGCGGGAGCTCCTGAAGCGCGGTTAGCTCTTCTACCAGGGCGGACTTAAGCGTTTGTGCTGCATCGCGCGGGTCCACGTGGGCGCCGCCGACCGGTTCCGGTACGATGCGGTGGATAATGCCGAGTTTTGCCAAGTCCTTGGCAAATGGCTTCAGGGAGCCAGCCGCTTCCGGCGCAAACTTGGAATCCTTCCAGACAATGGAAGCTGCCCCTTCCGGTGAGGCGACCGAATACATGCTGAATTCCAGCATGAGCACGCGGTCACCGATGCCGAGCGCCAAGGCCCCGCCGCTGCCGCCCTCTCCAATGACGGTAACGATGATTGGCGTCCGCAATTGGCTCATCGTCAGCAGGTTTTCGGCAATGGCCCACGCTTGGCCGCGCTCCTCATCAGCCAGAAACGGACTGGCGCCGGGAATATCGAGAAACGTGAAGAGCGGCAGCCGAAACTTCTCCGCCTGCAGCATGAGTCGCCGCGCCTTGCGGAAGCCTTCCGGGTGCGCCATGCCAAAGTTTCGTTGCTGGTTGTCTTTGGCGTCCTTGCCCTTTTGATGTCCTACTACCATAACCGGCGTGTCGCCAAGGCGGGCAGGACCGCCGACTATCGCCAGATCGTCACCGTAGTGGCGATCACCGTGGAGTTCCACAAAGTCGGAAAACGCGTAGCGGATGAAATCCAGTGACCGCGGTCGCTGCGAATGGCGGGCAAGCTGCACCCGGTCCCACGGCGAGAGATTCGCGAAGACATCAACGGTCTGACGCTCTAGCTCGGTGCGGAGCTCCTTTACCTCTTGCGCCGCGTCGGCCGGAGCACCGTTCTTGAGATCGGCTTCCATTGAGTCGATGCGTTCGCGCAGGTCCACAAGTGCTTGTTCGAATTCGTATGCCATGGCTAGGAAACAGTCTCCGCTTGAGTGCTGCCGTTTGTCGGCGGCACAACGTCGGTGCGGGGGTCCAATGTCTGGTGGGAGTATAGGCCTATCAAGCGGGCGAGCGTACGCCGCAGGTCTGCCCGCGGCACAATACAGTCCACCATGCCGCGCTCGAGCATGAATTCTGCCGAGTGTGTCCCTGCCGGCAACTTGGCGTGCGTAATCTGTTCAATGAGGCGCGGACCGGTAAAGCCAATTGTGGCCTGCGGCTCGGCGACAATCACGTCGGCAAGCGTCGCAAAACTGGCGGTGACACCCGCAAGCGTGGGATCGGTAAGGATCGAGACGTAGAGTACGCGCGCCTCGTGCAGCCGTGTCAAGGCGGCGGAGGTCTTTGCCATCTGCATGAGGGAAAACATGCCTTCTTCCATGCGTGCGCCGGCGGATGCCGATACGATGATCAACGGCGTGCGCGTCACCGTGGCGAGCTCGATTGCCCGGGTAATCTTCTCGCCGACCACCGAGCCCATTGTCGCCATGAAGAAATTTGTGTCAATGACGGCCAGCACCACGTCTTCGCCTCGTACCGTGCCGGTACCGTAGACTACTGATTCCGGAATGCCGGCTTTGTCCGCTTCATCTGCAAGCTTTTGTTCGTAGCTGCGGTCTGGCCGCTCGAAGCCCAGAATGTCACGCGAGCGCATTTCATTGTCGCGTTCGGCAAAAGAGCCCTCGTCGAGAAGGTAGGCGACACGCTTGCGAGCACTCAGGCGGGCATGGTGATCGCACTTTGGACAGACATGAGCACTTTGCTCGAATTCTGCCGCATAGATCATCTCGCCGCAGCCAGCGCACTTTTCCCAAAGTTCATCAGGTAGCTCAGGCTGCTGTTGCCGTCCCGGCAAAAAGCCAAACCGCCGCTCTTGATTGCTGAATAGTTTCCGCATAAGCCCTGGCTGGTCCATGAGTGTTCGGGGGATATCAGAGACATTATACCAATGGTACGTTTGTGGGTACATACCTAGGCATCTCACCAGCTCGTAGCACACGTGCGTGCACGGTAGCCGGCAATCAACTATGACATGGAAAGCGCGTTGAGATCTTGATGCAGTGTATGCGCAAGGTTATTGACTACATCCTCACTAGAGTGGTACTGTTGTGTCGGTGAAAAAGTAGACCCTTAAGCAAGGAGGGGCACAGTGAAAGCAGCGCACATTTCGCGACGCGGTTTCCTGGCGGCAACAGGAATTGGCGCCACTACGCTCTTGGCTGCAGCCTGCGGTGTGCAGCCATCGGCAGCTCCGGCGGCCGATGATGCCGAGCCGGAAGCCAAAGCGCCTGAAGCCATGACGGAGCCTGGCGCAGTTGAAGGCGTGGTGACGGTCTGGAGTCCCACCAAGTACGACTTTGGCACCGACACGGGTGGCGAAATTTCCAATGCGTTCCGCGAGGCATACGACAACAAAGTCCGCGTTGTGGGTTCCACGCCGGCCAGTCTGTGGAACACCATTGCGACCGCGGCTGCGGCAGGCTCTTCGCCGGACGTTGCCTCAGGTGGCGACTGGTTCTCGCCGGAGTGGGGTCTCACCGGTGTGGCAACCGACCTCTTGCCGCGCGTCAAGGCGTCCAGCGTTGACATGAGCGCGTTCTGGGGATCTCTTTTCCAAGAGAATTACTGGGACGGCAAGCTCTACGGCTTCTCCTATTCACCCGACCTGCGTGTCATGTACATGCGGACGGAGAGCTACCTGGAAGCGGGGCTCGATCCGGAGAATCCGCCCCAATACTGGGACGAGATGGAAGAGGTAGTTACCAAGACGTCCAAGGTGGATGCGGGCGGCAAGCTCACCGTTTCTGGCTATGCGCCGTTCTGGGGCAGCGGCGGCCACAACGAGTGGATTGTTCCCCTGACCCAACTCGGTGGCTCGCGCTTTAGCGAGGACCGCTGGACGGTCACGATCAATAGCCCTGAGGCCGTGGAGGCGCTCACGTGGCTGAAGAAGATTTTCGATCTCCAGGGCGGCTGGGATAATGTCCAGCAGCTTAGAGGCCAGGGCATTCGGTCCAACGTCCACTTCAATGACGGCCGGATCGCCAATTACTGGGCGACGTATGCTGAGCGCGGCGAGTGGCTGCGCGTGAATGCGCCGGACCTCACGTTCCACTTCATGCCGTATCCGCGTCCGCGTGAGACTGATAAGCACGCGACCTGGGGTGGCACGCACACCTGGCACATTGGCAATAGTGCTGCCAACCCGGACGGCGGCTGGGCGTTCATTGAGTTCGGGGCCCGACCCGAGTGGAACCTCCTATTCGCCAAACGCTACGACCGAATTCCTATTCGCATTGACGTAACCCACTCGGAGGAATTCCACGAGAATGACCCATTCCTGCTGTTGCAGAATGAGATGATTCCGCACCGCGTGGGCAACGTGGGTATACCCGGAGCCGAAGCCTTGCGCCGCCGCTGGCGGATCCCGTTGGTCGACGACGTGACCTCGGGCAAGGTGACGCCGCAGGAAGGCTTGGCGTCAGCCGAGCACGACATGCAGGCCATACTCGACGAGTGGAAGGCCCGCATCGACGGGTAAATTACAGTCGAGCCAAGCTTGTTCAGCGCGAATTACCACCCGCCCTGCCATTCCGCAGGGCGGGTGGTTTCATTTCAATCGAATGGGTTGAGGTGTGCACGCATCGTACGCGGCTTGGCGGTACAGGTGCGCGTTAGTGGAATGAAGCGTATCATTGTGCCTGTGTAACATAGATAATACTGCTAACGTCGAGTCAAGTACCTAGAGGAGTGCAAGCATGGCGCTTTCTGACGATCAAGTTAAGCTCTTCCGCCACAATGGCTTCCTGCGTCTGCCGGGTCGCATGTCCGACGCGACAGTGGCACGCCTCAAGGAAGCCATCCAAAAGGATGTAGGGAATGAGGTTGAGCCTTACGTCCGCGATAAGAATGGAGACGTGATCCGGCTCTCACAGGTTCTCGATCGTGACCCGATCTTTCGAGAAGTCGCGACCAGCCCGCTTGTGCTCGACTCCTTGGAGTCGCTCTTGGGTCCAAACATCGAGATCATTACAAACCGGCATAACCATGCCACGCTCAATCCCCCGTCACGCGGTCGCACGGAGCTGCACCGCGACGTGCTCCAGTGGACGCGCGATATCGTAACGGTGTTGTTCTACGTGGAAGAAGCCACCGTCGACAACGGCTGCACCCACGTTGTGCCCGGGACCCACCTCTTCAATTGGATTCAGAATATCGGCACGAAATCGAGCGTCGAAGACGTCATAACTGACGAGATCATTAGACAGGAAGTTCCGGTGCCGAGCCCGGCCGGCGGCCTGGCCGTTATCGACAGCCAGATTTTTCACCGCGTTGGCACGAATGTGACCGCCGGCACGCGTACGAGCATGACGATGGGGTACGTCAGTGTGGATGAACTCGCCGGGGTGCAGGATCCCTATAGGCTTCTCGTGCGCGGTGAGTCTGCCTACGGAGGGAACGTCGCGCGCAGTATGATGTAGGGCCCATGGCAATTGCGCTGCTTCGCCGAAGAAGAATTGCTGACTGTGAGACAAAGATGGGCACCCTCTTTTGCGAAAATGACGGGCGAGGATATTTTCCCAATTTGAGGCATCTGGATTCCAACTTTCGCCGGAATGACGGAACTGAACGGCACGTCACATTCGGTAGGAGCACGGCATGTCGTGCCCCTATATCTATCGTAGGTCCGTGCGTATAGGGGAGCCTGAAGAGGGCCTACGGCGCTGCTACCTGAGAACGTAATTCTGCCGGGTCGCTGGTGGGACGCCTGCACACGAATTGGCGGCAAACATAGGCCGTCGCTTGGCCGTCAAGTTGACTCCGTTCCGCAAGCAATGGAACGGTAGCTGCGGCAGCAGCGTTTTCAGGGCTTCCCAAGGCGAGCACAACCTCCGGCGCGTACTGGTCGTTGATGCTCTGCAGAAGCGCCTGTGTGTCGTGCGCCGCGGGTTCACCGACGATGGCGACTTCTTTCAGCGGCGCGAGAAAACTATCGGCCACGCAGAGCATCTGTCCGAAGGCGCTCGGCGCTTTTGCCAACGCTCCCGCCTGCAAGCGCAGCGTTGTCTCCACCGGTTCAAGGTATGAACTATCGCCGGTGTAGGCGTGGAGCCGCAGCAGAGCTTCACAGGCAAGGGAAGTACCGGAGGGCACCGCGTTATCGAAAAGGTTGCGGGGACGCACGATGAGTTCCTCGTGCCGCGTTGACGTATCGAAAAAGGCGCCGCTGCCGTCATGGAACTCCCGCAAGACGGTATCGCAAAGACTGCGGGCGGCGCTGAACCACTTTGTGCTAAACGTGGCTTCATAGAGAGCGAAGAAGCCGACGGCCACGCTTCCGTAGTCCTCCAAGAACCCGAGACCAGCGGCCTTGCCTGGCGTGTACGTGTGAGCCAAACGGCCATCCTCCACCATGGTTTCCAGGAGGAATTCGCCATTTGCGATCGCCACTGCAAGGTCGGTGGGTCGGCCCAACTGACGGGCGGCTTGGGCAAATGACTGCAGCATCAAGCCGTTCCAGCCGGCAATCACCTTCGTGTCGGTCTCCGGCCATATGCGTTCTCCACGTGCCTTCAGGAGTTTCGGGTTCAGGACGTTGCGAATATGGTCAACCTCTTCTTCTGAGCGTTCGGCTTCCGAACTGGGGCTGAGAAAGAGAATGTTCTTACTCTCGAAATTGCCTTCAGACGTCACGCCGTAGTAGCTGCAGAAGAGCCGGGCATCTTCCGCGCCCAGTGCCGCTTCGATCTCATCAGGCGACCAGACGTAGAACTTGCCTTCCTCGCCCTCGCTATCGGCGTCCTGGGCTGAAAAGAACCCACCGGCAGAATCCGTCATCTCACGGCGCACGTAGTCCAGCGTCTCGCAGGCGACGCGTTTGTAAAGGGGATTCTGCGTGCGCATGAACGCATCGAGGTAAAGTCGGCTCAGCAGGGCGTTGTCGTAGAGCATCTTTTCAAAGTGCGGCACCAACCAGCGTTCATCCACCGAGTAGCGGTGAAAGCCGCCGCCAATTTGGTCGTAGATCCCGCCGTACGCCATGCTATCCAGCGTCTTTGTGATGGCGTTGAGCAGGCTGAGGTCCTGTGTGCGGTGATACCGGCGTAGGAGAAAGTCCAGCGACATGGCCTGGGGAAACTTTGGCGCCGCGCCAAAGCCGCCGTGGATGGGATCGAAGTTGGCCTGGATTGACTCGCCGGCTTCTCTTATCGTTGTAAGGGTCAGCACGGACGGTGAGAGGTCGAAGGCCGTGTGCTCGGCAATGAAGTCCCGCAGCTTCTCCGATTGTTCTTCAACCTGCTGGCGGCGCTGCTGCCACGCATCGATGACGGCTTCCATCACCTGCCGAAAGGACGGCATGTTCATACGGGCCGCGGGCGGAAAGTAGGTGCCGCCGAAGAAGGGCTTGCCATCCGGGGTGAGGAATACAGTAAGGGGCCAGCCGCCCTGTCCGGTGAGGCCTTGCACGGCCTTCATGTAAATGTCATCCAGGTCGGGGCGTTCTTCTCGGTCTACTTTGATATTGATAAAGTGCTCGTTCATGAAACCGGCGGTCTGAGTGTCCTCAAAGGACTCGTGTGCCATGACGTGGCACCAGTGGCACGACGAATAGCCGATGGAAAGAAGAATCGGACGCTCCAATTCCTTGGCGGCCGTGAGCGCTTCCTCTCCCCACGCGTACCAATGCACCGGGTTGTCGGCGTGCTGCAATAGATAGGGACTTGTCTCTTCCGCCAAACGGTTAGTCATATCTAATCTTTCTGATCAAAGCAGTAGAAGGCATGTGGTTTAAGGACTGGTCGTTTGCAACAGGCGGAGCCCAGACATTGGAATCCCTGCCGGCAGTCCAATCTCCCTTCCATCGTGACAGATAGGTAGTGAGGCAGCAAGAGCGGGCAAGCTTGCTGCCACAGGTGGAGCGAAAAGGGGTTCGTTAGCCATTGGGCGGGAGTATAATGAAGTTAAAGGTTGGGGAGGAGTGGCGATGCGTAGAGTACTGCTGGGCATCATCGTGCTAGTTGCGGGCCTCCTATCGGTTGAAGGGGCCCTTGCCCAAGAGCGCGTGGGCACGGTGGACACCGTGAGGATTTCCGGCGCCATCGACCCTGCCTCTGAGCAGCTCTTCGCCCGCGCGGTCGATCGCGCCGTTGCCGACCAGGCGGAAGTGCTCATCGTCCTCCTCGATACCCCCGGTGGTCTGGATTCCTCAATGCGGGCGATGGTGCAGGACATGCTCATGTCGCCTGTGCTGGTGGTCGTATTCGTCTATCCGCAGGGAGGCCGGGCTGCGAGTGCCGGCGTATTCTTGGCGATGGCGGCGCACGTGGCCGTAATGGCTCCGGGCACTGACATTGGCGCTGCCCACCCGGTCTCCGCTGGCGGCGGGCAGATCATGGGCGACATGAATGACAAGGTGACGAACGAGGCAGTGGCATATATCCGCAGTCTGGCAGAATTGCGGGAGCGGAACGCCGAGTGGGCAGAGCAGGCGGTTCGCTCCAGTCAGACGATGACTGCAGAGGAAGCGGTGAAGTCGGATGTCGTAGACCTGATTGCGCAAGATTTGCCCGACCTTATCGCAAAGCTTGACGGCCGCCAGGTGCAAACGCCCTCGTGGACGCGCACGCTGGTCGTAGCAGGCGCGCCATTGCGGGAGATGGAACACAATTTTGCGGAGCAAGTGCTCAAGTTCATTTTCAACCCCAATACCGCTTACTTGCTCTTCTTAATTGGACTGTACGCTGTAATTGCGGAGCTTTATAGCCCGGGGGCGATAGTTCCGGCAGTCGTAGGAGCAATTGCCATCGTTCTGGCATTAGTGGCGTTTGGCACCCTGCCCATCTACTGGGGCGGCGTGGCGCTCCTGTTGGTTGCCGCTGCATTGATTGCATTCGAGGCCCAGAATCCCGGCCTGGGTGTGCTTGGATTCGGCGGTGTAGTCACACTCGTGCTTGGGACGCTCCTGCTTTATCAACCGCTTACCTCGCCGTTTAGCGGTCCGTTCTTTGTGTCGCCATGGGTACTTGGCTTCATGGTAGCGCTCACCGTGGCCTTTCTCCTTCTGCTGCTGAGAATTGCCGCACAGTCACAGAATGAACCCCAGCAATTCCGCGGCCAGCGGCGCATAGTCGGGCAGGAAGGACTGGCGTTGACGGCGTTGGACCCGGAGGGTGTTGTGCGGGTTGCCGGTGAGGAGTGGTCGGCGAGAACGATGGGCACGTCCGTCCAGGAGGGGGATCAGATTTGGGTTTACGACGTAGACGGATTGGCACTGGTTGTAGGGCCGGCGCCGGAGATTCCAGCGATTTCGACGTAGCCGGGGGCAGGCCGGTTTGGACAAAGGAGGTGCAGCCGCGCGGCAGGCTGGGCATCAGCGGGATGTAGTGTGCGCAAAAGAGAAGGTAACGTGTAATGGATGGTCAACTCATAGTTCTGATTGTAGTCCTGGTAGTTCTCTTACTTTGGCTATTATATTCTGCCATCAAGATTGTGGCGGAATATGAGCGGCTGGTGGTCTTTCGGCTGGGACGCGTGATGTCCGAACCGCGAGGGCCGGGGATCGTCTGGCTCTGGCCGATCATCGACCGGCCGGTCCGCGTCGACCTGCGCGAGCAGTTTCTCGAGATTCCGCAACAGAGCTGCATTACCTCAGATAACGCCCCAATTCTCATCGACTTTCTCATCTATTGGAAGGTTACGGAACCCACCGATAGTGTCGTGCAGGTAGCGAACTTTGCGGGAGCCTCGCAAGGTATTGCCACTACTACCCTACGCGCCGTGATTGGCGATATTTCCCTGGACGACGTGCTCGCGAAGCGTGAGCAGATTAACAACATCCTCCGTGCGAAGCTCGATGAAGTGACCGCGCGTTGGGGCGTGAAGGTTACGACGGTGGAGATTCGCGAAATCCTGCCGCCGCGCGACGTGCAGGACGCTATGAACCGCCAGATGTCCGCCGAACGCAACCGGCGCGCCATGGTCACGGAGGCCGGCGGTCAGAAGCAGTCGGCGATCCTGGTGGCAGAAGGCGCCAAGCAGTCTGAAATCCTAAAGGCGGAAGGCGATCGGCAGGCCACAATCCTGCGTGCAGAGGCGGAGAAACAGGCACAATCGCTGCGCGCTGAGGGCTACGCAACCGCAATCAACCATGTCTTCCAAATCGCGCAAACGGTGGATTCCAACACAATGCTCATACAGTACCTGCAAACGCTGCAGAACATGGCCGAAAGTCCTTCCACCAAGTGGATCTTCCCCATGGAGCTGGCGACGTTGGCGGGAGGTCTGAGCGGAATTGTTGACTCCGCTCCCAACCAACCGCGCACCAATGGAAGCGAGTCATAGTCCGCAACGTACGTGGGGAAGAAGCGGCTTCCAGATGACGGCAGAATACCCGCATGTTCAGAGCGGCTGGGCTACCTAATCGCCTCCAGAGTAACTCTGGAGGCGATTAGGTTTGGATTGGCCTAATCAGAATATTGACCTGTGACAACTCGGGCCGCGGCAAGGGCGTAGACTTTTGTGGCGGCTACCATTTCCGCGATGCTGATGCGTTCGTCCGGCACCATGCGCCAATTGCTGGGGCCGTAGACTACGGTTGGGATTCCGTGACGCACGATGTCGGAGGAGTCCGTGACGTAGCTGCACACCGGAAGTCCGGTTGAGGTCTCGGGCTCTGCTCCATTTACGTCGCGGTGTGCCTGGGCCGTAAGCGCCACAACCGAGGCGTCGGGTTCAATGCGAAATGGGCGCTGGTACACCAAGGTGCGGAGATCGGCGCGAAACTCCGGATCGTCTTTAGCGACCTCCGCCATCACCTGCCTGAAATCAGCGGTCAAGGACTCGGCGGTCATGCCGGGTACGATGCGTACATCGCCGCGGGCAGTGCAACGGTCGGCAGTGCGTGAAGCTGCGGTTCCTCCGTTGATTTGGCCGACGACGAGGCGGGGCAGTCCTTCCAAGGCTTGGGCGGGATCAAACGTCAGTGCGCTCTCGTCCAAGGCGGCAAGCAGTTTAATCATCTTCTTGGTGGCATCCACGCCACCATCGCGGCGGCTAATGTGCTCGGCGATTCCGTGGGTCGTCAATTCGAACTGCCAGGCGCCGCCGTGAGCGAGCTGGAGGCGCAGTCCGGTCGGTTCGCCGTTGATGCACATTGCGAACGGCCGATCATTCGACTCGAGAAAGAACTTCGTGCCCAAGCCGCACACGTCATGGTGCACCACAGCGGTAACAACTAGGTCCCCCGTCGGGCGCACGTCAGCGCGCGCAACCGCTTCGGCTGCCTTTACCAAGCAGGCGACCGCGCCTTTCATGTCCGTAAGCCCGAACCCGTAGAGATACCCGTCTTCCTCGTACGCGTCGTAGGGGTCACGTGACCAGTCGCCTGCAGGCGCGCCGGTATCGATGTGGCCGTTGAGCAGCAGATTCGGGCCACCGCCGCTGCCCCGCACGATGCCGATGACGTTGGGCCGGCCCGCTACGACATCTTGCATATGCACTTCATCGAAAGCGCCGGACTTGCGCATCTCGGCAGCAAGAAACTCAGCGATTGCGCCTTCGTTGGGAATCTCACTGGGAATTCGCGCGAGGCCGGCGGCAAGTGCCACCAACTCTTCCGAATTAATGTGAGCGAAAAGTTCGTCAGGACGGATATTCATAGTCTTTCACCTTGCCATCACGGGCGAATAGCATTGGCGTTGATTTGCCTGCAAGTATACTGCGGAGCACCATACTTGTCCTAATGGGCAACGCGTTAGCCGCATGTGGGGCTGCCGCTTGTTAGGCACGCAACTGTGTATAATGGGCGCGGACAAGAAAGGGAGGCAAATGGAAGTCGTTACGGTGCCGTCGTACGAAGACCTGAGTCTGCGTGCGGCGGAAACCGTCTGTAAGGCTATTGGCGAGAAACCGGACCTGGTGCTGGGGCTGCCCACGGGCGCAACACCCATAGGAATGTACCGGCAGCTTGTGGCGGCGCATCGACGTGGCAACGTTGGCTTCTCACGAGTGCGAACATTCAATCTCGATGAATACCTTGGCCTGTCGCCGGAACACCCCGCAAGTTACCACACCTACATGCGGGACCATTTCTTGAGTCACATAGACCTGCAGCCGAATCAAGTGCATATTCCCAATGGCGCCGCACCGGAACCGCACGTCGAATGCCATACCTATGAGAATGCCATTGCGGGCGCGGGATACCTCGATCTAGCGGTGCTGGGGATCGGCCTGAACGGGCATGTGGGCTTCAATGAACCGGGGCTCGAGTTGCGCGCGAACGTCCACGTGGCGCGCCTCAGTGTTGAGACCCGCCGTCTGGCGTTCGAATACTGGAGCGAAACTGATCCGCGCCACTTTGCCCGCCTCAGTGAATTCCCCAGCCGTGCCATAACGATGGGCATGGGGACGATTTTCAAGGCCGAGCGCATTCTGCTCTTGGCAAGCGGCGCCACCAAAGCACAGGCAGTCCACCGGGCCATTGCCGGCCCGCTTACGCCGCAGGTTCCTGCCTCTTTCCTCCAACTCCACCGCCACGTCACTGTGCTCGTAGACAGTGCGGCGGCGGAACTTCTGTGAGCAAGACGTGCAGTTGTTGCATGCGCATGCAGCAACAAACTGCCGCCACTATCCAAGCGACCCGCAGTCTCCTGAGCATCCCATGGAGAATCGCGACGGCGCTGCGTGTGACTTGGTAGATCTAGGATTCTGCGAGTGGGCGCCGGGCAGGCAGACCGTCACGGCGCGGATACTGCTGTGGCGTGCCTGCGGTCTTACTTAGGGTCACTGCACAGTGCTGCTGGGGCAATTCAGGCAGATTGAACGGCGTAACGCGCGGCAGGCTTCCGCCAAGTACGTTTATCGCGTGCATTGCCGCTTGAATTTCAGAGTCTAGCGGTAAAGACTTGTAGACTAATAGCGTCCCGCCCAACGCACAGAACGGCAGTGCCAGTTCGGTCACCGTAGCAAGTCCGCCCACACCCCGCACCGTAACCACGTCATACTGCTCACGATGCGCCGCCACGTGACCTTGTTCTTCCGCTCGTCCCCACAGCGCTTCTACGTTCTTGAGGCCCAGCGATCGCACGGCGTGCCCCAGAAAGTCCACCTTTTTGCGTGTCGCTTCGATCAGCGTGACTGAGAGATGTGGAAAGGCAATTGCCAAAGGTATTCCCGGAATACCGCCGCCGGTGCCAACGTCCAAGAGCCGGAGCGCCACAGTGCCACAGGGAGGTGCACGCAGGATTGGCAAGGCAATTGCGGCAGCAATAGACTCCAGTAGAAGCAGCCGCTCTGCCTGCGCGAGATCGCGGATTCCAGTAAGATTTACTTGCCCGCGCTGTCCCAAGAGCAGCACCATGTAGTCATGCAATCGGCGTACCTGGTTGGGATCGAGGGCAACGTCAATCGCCGCGCAGCCGGCGCGGAGCGTGGGCAAGAGATGAGTCGCGTCATCCGTTAAGGACGTTGATGGATATTCTGTGGTCACCGTGGCGTAAGGAATACCTGGAACGAGAGAAGCAGCCAAACGACCGGTGCGTGTTCTGTTTGGCGAGCGAAGGGCTTGACGACAAGGCCAATCTCGTGCTGCACCGCAATGAGGCGTGCTTCATAGTCTTCAATCGCTACCCCTATAATAACGGACACCTCCTCGTGGTGCCGTTCCGGCACGTCGGCGACCTGAACGACCTATCGGCAGAGGAGAGCGCGAACGTCATGCACGTCGTCCGCTACGGCGTGCGGCTCTTGCGGAGCACGTTTCGCCCCCATGCGGTAAATGTCGGCATGAACTTGGGCTCCGCGGCCGGTGCGGGCATCCTCGACCACGTCCACATGCACATCGTGCCGCGCTGGGAGGGCGACACGAGTTTCATGACGGTATTTTCCGGCACGCGGGTAATTCCCGAGACGCTGGAAGAAACCTTCGAGCGTCTCTCAGCGGCGATGGCTGAGATGCCTTTTCGGCCGTAGACCGTCAAACGGAACTGCCTCCGGTCTGCACCTGCACGTGGGAATCGGCGCTAGCGTTTCTTGCGTCGTGGCGCCCGCTTTCGTTTACTCCCACCCTTTTTCTTGTTCCGGTTTTCTGCCGATTCAGCTATCTTGGCGGGCAACACGCGGAAGAGGTACCAAAATGTCCTGACCAAGATGTAGATTTGCACGAACGCAATGAGGACGAGCACGAATCGGAAGGAAAGGATGCCCCATCCTGCCTGACGCAAGAATACTGCCACCAGCCCCAGGCCGTTGATAACCATGCTGGTTAGCAATACTACCCGTACGGCCAGGCGTCGAAGTGGGCTGCTGCCGAAGAGCATTCCGCTAATAAGGTAATAGACGAATGAAATCCCCAGACCGGAGCCAAACCCTATCGTAAGCAGGGGCGCGATTTCGCGATAGAATGATCCCGGCGGCCCGGGGGCCGCGAAGAGGTATTCAAAGAGGTCGGGAGGCACTAGACGGCGACCTTGTCGTAATCAGCGACTTCGTCAAAGACGACGACTTCGTCAAAGACGACGACTTCGTCAAAGACGACGACTTCGTCAAAGACGACGACTTCGTCAAAGACGACGACTTCGTCAAAGACGACGACTTCGTCAAAGACGACGACTTCGTCAAAGACGACGAC
>JAPOQA010000008.1 GCA_026710945.1 Chloroflexota bacterium | reverse complement strand
CCAATACCTCCCACGCCCGGTCGGAAATATCGTGGCGGCGGTGCGCCGGCGCTGCGGCTGTTGCTGACATAGCTCCCATCCTGCTACATTGGTTACTACCTCAGCTTACCACCACTACCTTACTTTGACGACACACCCTAGCACGTGCTTGATCCACTCGTTGATGCTCATGCCGCTCTGCAGCGCTGTGACCGCCACGCGCTGATGCAAGTCCGATCCGAGCCGCAGCGTGAGCTTTCCAGAGAGCGGTTTGCGTGGCTCCACGCCATCTTCCGCGCACGAGGCTAGGTACTCTTCGATTGAAATGCGAAACTCGCGTTTCAGTCCTTCTACGTTAGTGGCCTCGAACGTGACGATGGGATAGGGCCCAGCGTTGACGACCTGTCCATGCAGAAGCCCTACCGAATCGTCATATTCAATCGTGGCTATGTAGCCTTTATACTCCATCATGGCGTCACTCCTAGTGTCCTCAAAAGCATGGCGACGCTGCGAACCGTAGCCCTGCCGGTCTGTGGGCTAGGATGCGGCCTGTGAACCACAATGCGCTCCGCGCCCTTCTTCAATAGCAACCGCGAACCTGCCCGTTCTGAGACCTCCACGCCCACTGCTTCCAACATACTCTCAATGTCCACCCACCTGATATCGGATGGTGTCGGCCTAATGAAGACTCGCTCTAGGATACGCCGATGCTGCCTTCTCATATAGAAAAATGGTACCATATATCAGTACCATTTAATGAGAGGTTTCCACTTTTGTCTACGCTTAGTCGGTTAATTACTGCGCAGACGTTTGTAATACATTCTCCACTGGGCATAAAGATCAGATGAGAATGCGGTCATTGCTCTACTGGTTGGCGCGACTACTTGGTGACGTGAGTGCCGTGCGTAGGGGGCGAATCGGACAACGCATCGTGCGTCGCGTGGCGGGCAAGGCTGCGAGTCGAGCAATGCGCAAGACACTGCGCTAAGCAAGGCCGACTTTGCCAGCGCCTTGTTAGCACAACCAGATGCCTACCTGCCGGTGTGCTTGTGCAAAGACTACAGCGCCTTTCGGGAAAGGCGCACTCAGTTAAGTAGCATGGTAGTGAGGCAAAGCACATGTCTTGCCGTCACTCCCCCATGCTGGCTCTGGACTCGCTACGGACTGGGATTCTTTCATCACCTGCAAGTACGGTGAAGGCACATTCGCCTCATGCGCAGACACCTCGGGTTCCTATCGAACACGCGCCGGCAGCGGCCCCTTGCCAGTATTGCCAATCTGATCCTGCTAGGCCTCTGCGTCAGTGTGCTCGCCTGTGGAGGGGATGAAGAGAGCGACTTGGCTGCTGCCGTAACGCCCACCGCCAATGTGGAAGCTAAGGCCACGCCCGTGATCCTGGCTACGCTTACCGCTCCGGCCGCGGCCACGTCAACACCTCCGCCCGCTCCCACACCTTCTGCTCTTCCGTCACCGATACCTTCGCCCCCTCCCACGCCTACCGCAATGCCGCAGCGTGACTTCGACGCGCAATAATACGTTGGCAAAGGAGATGAATTCAACTGCGGTGACTTCGAGTACCAGTGGCAGGCCCAAGCGGTCTTGGAAGCGGACAAGTCAGACCCAAACCGACTGGATAGAGACAAAGACGGCACCGCCTGCGAGAGCCTCAAGTAGGGCGAGATACAGATTTGCCTTAGCCTAGAGCGCAAATTTCACTTAAGTGGTCGCAGCATCGGCGGGAGAAGGATTTGGAAGCAGATCGAATTGACGATTGAGTCATACGGTATGATGTATGTAAGCTGCAATGTGTGCCATTCAGAGGTGTGATATGTCGACAAGAAACAATGTCGTCACATTAAAGCTAGATGGAGTAGTGCACTTCCCAGACTTCGCCAGGGCCATTAGCGAACTTAACGAATTGCTGAAGTCCCTTAGTTCTGAAATAACGGGCAGTGCTGTTTCAGTAGAGTGGAAAGTTATCGAGCTTTCCGCTTCAAGTGCGGCAACGACTTTACAAGGAACTTCCGATGACCCAAAGGACGTTCCGTTGCTAATGGCCGCCTACTCCATCGTCGGCCAAGCATTAGAAGATCACTCTGAGATACCCTACTCCGAGGAAATCCGCAGACATGCCCTTTCAATTGCATCTCTAGTCAATGGCGAGATAACTGCTATTCACTTCAGCACACCAAGGGCACAGCATATTGTCCGCGAGCCTCCCAAACGGGAACAGAAACCAGTAACCGTAGATGCGTTTGGGGCGATAGAAGGACGGATACGGACGCTTTCCGACCGTCAGAACCTCAAATTCACGCTGTATGAGAGTCTATTTGACGCCCCCGTCATCTGTTACCTTTCTCTTGAAAACGCCGATGAGGCAGCGCGTCTTTGGCGAAAGCAAGTACTTGTCGAGGGGATGATTCGGCGCGACCCAAAGACCGGCATTCCGACCCAAATCAGGAGCATCCGAACAATCAATGAGATACCTTCTACCGCCCCTGGCTCTTACCGTGAGGCGCGGGGAGTTTTGCGAAACGTCGCGAATTCTTAGGGGGCGCAATGCCAGATCTTCCAATCTATATATACTGGGACGCCAACTGTTTCTTGCATTACATCAATGACACGCCAGAGTACATAAACACGCTACAGGGGATTTTGAGCGAGGTAGAGCAGAGCGAGGGGAAGCGCAAGATTGTCACCTCCATTTTGTCATTAGTAGAGGTGGCACACTCGGGCCAAGAACTTATCGACCGAACGCTCGACGAGTCGGCACTTAACAATATTGATAAGCTCTTCTATGACAGCAGCGTAGTGTTGCTTGTAGAGTTTACGCCGTTCATCGCGAAACAGGCCCGCGGAATAATGAGAATTGGTCTGGAGGAAAGCCTTAAGCGAGATCCGCGCGACTGCATACATCTTGCGACCGCTACGTACATGAAAGTGTGCGAGGCCCACACTTATGACAAAGCGCTTTGGGCCTATTCAGACCATCTTGGGATCAAAGTTTGCGAACCGCGTGCCCAGAATCCGCGCCTCTTTTGAGCCAGAACTGCGGCTACGCTCCTACTTGGCCGTATCTCGCTCCTGCACCGTCTTCAACGCCGCCCGGGCGCGGTCGAGAATCTCGCCCACGTCCTCATCGCTGTGGGCGAGCGAGAAGTAGAGCTTCTCACCCGGATTCGTAAGGATACCGGAGCGGAGCAGCTCTTGGGCGAATGCGATGCGCTTGGTATTGTCGGTCTGCAGGCAGTCGCGGTAGCTGCGCAATTCACCTTCGCCGAAGAAGACCTGCAGCAGCGGCCCCGCGCCGATGGCTTGCAGCGGCTCACCAAACTCCCTGCCGAGCGCTTCCAGCCCGTCGCGCACTGTATCGCCAATCGCGTGCAGACGCGCAAAGCTGCCTTCTTCCTGCAGCACGCTCAGGGTTGCAAGGCCGGCCACGGCGCTCAAGGGATTGCCGCTGAACGTGCCGCCCATCCAGACGTAGCGCGGCGTGCCACGGATAGCCGACGAGACCACCTCCATGATCGCGGCGGGCCCGGCCACCGCGGCCTGCGGATAGCCGCCGCCCAGCGCCTTGCCGAGCACCGCCAGGTCCGGCTCCACGCCGTAGTACTCCTGTGCGCCGCCCCAGGCGAGACGGAAGCCGGTGACGATTTCGTCGAAGATCAGCAACGCCCCCACTTCGTGCGCCAAATCCCGGACGGCTTCTAAGAATCCCGGCTCCGGATTGAGCGCCCGCTGGAGCGGTTCCATGATGATGGCTGCCAGGTCGTCACCGTGTTGGTGCACCAGCTCGCGGGTAAGGTCGAGGTTGTTGAACTCCGAAATCAACACCTGCTCCTGCACCTGCGCCGGGATGCCGCTGCTGTCCGGAATGCCATGGGGATAGTCACTCGTGCGGGGCGGCGCGGTGCTCAGGGTGGCATAGTCATTGCCGCCGTGGAGCGCGCCTTCGAACTTCAGCACCTTGTTGCGGCCGGTATAGGCGCGAGCAATGCGCACGGCGTAGAAGGTGGCCTCCGTGCCGGTGCTCACAAAGCGGATCTGCTCGGCGCACGGCACGGCATCCACCACTTGTTCGGCCAGCCGAATTGCCGGTTCGTTCAGGAGAAAGTAGGTGGCGCCCTGCGCCACCTGTGCCTGCACCGCCGCCACCACCGCCGGATGGGCGTGCCCGATGAGCACGGGCCCCGAGCCCAGAATGCAGTCGATGTACTCGCGTCCGGCCATGTCCCACACGTGGCTGCCGCGCCCGTGGGTGACCACAATCTGATATTCGTCCGGCAGCCGCCACAAGCCGGAACTGCCGCCCGGAAAGTGCTGCCGGCTGGACTCCAAGAGTTCCTGCTGTGTTGCCGCCATTGACAAAGGGTTCATGCTATTGCTTCCTTACGCGAATTATTGCAATCGCTGAGTGCCTATCACATGTGTGGAATCCGGCGCAGGCATAGGCTACTTGCACCGGATTGGTGGGGCTGCACGCCAATCGCAACCCTCCGGTCGCAGGTTTGCGCCCGGGCCTTGCGCAAAGTATCTTACCATGCCGCAAATTTACGCCGGTCTCTGCCCCAAGGAGACCTGTGTCCAAACGCTGGATTTGGGGCGTGGATTGGGTGTACTGGCAGAGTATTCCCCTCACCCCAGCCCTCTCTCCCGGGAGAGGGGGTAGGAACTTGCGCCCAAGAAATGAGGTTGCGCAGTGGTCTCCTCAAGCGTCACTTTTGGGTGTGGTGTGAATGGGATTCTCGACACGTCTGCGGAACCTGCCACCGCGGACTGCAAGAGGTCCAAGACTATGCTATGCAAGCACCTCGTCAGCGTGGGCGAAGAGCGAGGGAATGCCGCCGGTGTGCACGAATACCACGCGCTCGCCTGGCTTGAAGGTGCCGTTCCGCACCAGGTCGATGAGGCCGGACATAGCCTTGCCGGTGTACGTGAGGTCGAGCAAGATGCCTTCGGTGCGCGCCACGGTGCGCACCGCCTCCCGGCCCGCGGCGGTGGTGATGCCGTGTCCGGCGCCGAAGTACTCTTCCCGCACGTCCACTTCATCAGCAGTTAAAGCGCAAGGGATGCCGTAGTAGTGCGCGGCGGTTTGGGAGAGGGCGGCAATGCGCTCGCGCTGCGGCGGATTCTGCGGACGGATGGAGATGCCAGTGACGTGATAGGGCAGGCCCAACGCCTTCACCGTGGCGGCAATGCCGGTGTGGGTGGAGCCGGAACCGGAGGTGACGACAATTGTCGTCGGCTGCTCCGGCAGGTGCTGCAATTGCTCGTGCAGCTCCAGCATGCCGCTCAGGTAGCCCGCCACCGACTTGACGGCAAGTGCGGGGTATTTGTTCGTGAAGCGGAAGGGCCGCCTGCCCTGGACCTTGAGCGATTCCACGCGTTCGTCAATGACGGCCTGCACATCCACGTCGTCGGCGTCCGGCGCGATCTCCACGCGCGCGCCGAAGAGGTGATCGAGCAGCAGGTTGCCTTGCACGTCCGCCCGGTGCTTTAGCGCTCCCAGTACGAGGAAGCACTCCAGCCCCAGTTTCGCCGCGGCCGCCGCGGTCTGGCGGCACTGGTTCGACTGCGGATACGCGCCGGTAATGATGCAGTCCGCACCCTGAGCGATGGCCTCACCAAACAGAAAATCCAGGTTGCGCGTCTTGTTGCCGCCCAGTGCCAGGCCGGTCAGGTCGTCGCGATTGATGGAGATGTCGGGACCGCCCAGGTGCGCCGTGAGGCGTGGGCAGTAGTCGAGCGGCGTAGGAAGATTCGCCAATTGAGCGCGTGGCAGAGCAGCCAGCATCTCGCGCAAGGTCTCCGTCGTGATCGTCGGCTGTTCCGGAATAGTCACTGAATGCTGCCTCCTTGGGCAATTCGCAACCCTCATTACCGCTTGAGTACTCAACGCACCGCTACTGAAAGAGAGATCCCCGCTATCAGTGGTGCCCCGTATCGGCATGCGGGGCAGGCATTGTGCAATTGTAAGGAATACGCCGGCTTCGTCGTAGATGTGGAATCTGGCAGGAGCGGTGAAAGTCCCCCCTCACCCCAACCCTCTCCCCAGGGAGAGGGAGCTTACCGTGCGCCTTTGGCCCGAGGAGAGGGAGCATATCGTGTGCCTTTGGCCCGAGGAGAGGGAGCACATCGCGCGCGCTGGGCCCGGGGAGTGAGAGCAATCCGTGCGCCTTTTGCTCAAGGAGTAAGAGCAGGTCGCGCACCTTTGGCCCGGGGGGTAGGAGCATGTCGCCCACCTTGGGCCCGAGGAGTGGGAGTAATTCGTGCGCCTTTGGCCCGAAGAGTAGGATCATACCGCGCGCCAATCAGGCCACGAAATAGGAGTCCGCTATGCGCCCTTGGCTCTACCCCGCAAAGCCTGTTCCGTACCTCGATAGGGAGTCTCCCCAGGGCATGGAAGTCTATTTGCCTGCCGACCTGTCTTGTGCAAAGCATGCGCGGTATGCAAAACGGGCTCTCCGCTCGGAATTGTCTAGAGCCTGACCCGTACTTGAAGCGGAAAGAGGGCGAATCCTTGCCAAGACAACCTACACCGGCCCGCTTGACGAAACTTTGCTGCGTTTGCCTCGCGCCGCCAAGTACGAGCGTCGGCTCTCGCGGCACGTAGGGGCGTTGGCGTCGCTGCTCACGTAGTAGTGTTCACGGCGACAGCTTGGAGTTCGGTTTCGATCTGCTCCAGCCGTTCCCGTACGCGCAGGGAACGCTCGTCAAATTGGTCGCGCATTTCAGCCACCTGGCGCATGCGCCCATCCAGCACTTCGACCTGTTGCTCCAGAATTTCCAAACCCTTCCGCAAGGAATCCCGCTTCGTTTCCAGGTCGGACGCCTGCTTGCTTTCTTGCCGCAGCAGCTTGAGCGACTCCATCGCCTCCACCACCTGTTTGATTTCGCGCAGCGAAAAGCCCAGCAGCCGCTTGAGCTGCACGATATTCTCCAGGCGGTCAATATCTGCAGCCGAATAGAGGCGGAAGCCGCCTTCCATGCGAGAGGGCGGCGCGAGCAAGCCGATTTCTTCGTAATACCGCAGCGTGCGTGGCGTAAGACCCAGTTGCTCGGCTACCTCGCCGATTTGAAGATAGCGTTCAGCAGACATAGCAGTCCCCCAGCAGTTCCCCCGAACATGCGCACCATTCTCTGTTCGCACCGTGTACCGTTACAGGCACGCCTTAATCATAGGGGGCAGTTTCCGTTAAAGTCAACGACTTAGCTGTCCAGTCCTCCCTGGTTGCGGAAAGGCTGCGGCAGGCGTTGCAGCGACCCGTCCAAGAAGCGTGCAACCAAAGGATCGCTGCCGTGCAAATAGACCGGCCAGACTTTGAAGAAGTTGCCGCCGAGCAGCGCCGCGTCGCCGGCCGCGATCTGGTAGACCAACGCCCGCCGCGGCGTATCGCTGTTATTGGGATGCGTGTAGTGCAGCAGATTGCCGTGGTGAATGGTCATGCTGCCGGCAGGTCCTTCCAGGTCGTATAGGTTGCCGTTGGCAACGTCGGGGGCGTAATCATCGGCGGTGGAGCAGTGCCCCATGAATGCGCCGTCTGCGTCGTGGTGACTCACCGGACCCCGCGTGTGGCTGCCGGGGATGGCCTGCAGCGCGCCGTTCCGCACCGTGGTGTCATCCAACAGAAACGTCACCGCCAGCACGTCGTAATTGGTGAGTGGGTGAAAGGGATAGTCCTGATGCCAGTCCACGGCGCCTTCACCTTTGGCGATGGGCTTCCAGTGGACCCGCGCCTGAATCAGATGCAGGTTTTCGCCGATGAGCTGCACGGAAGCTCCCACAAGCGCGGGATGATGCGCCGCTTCCATGAACGCATCCTGCAAGAAGATCACGTCATGAATAGCAACGGTGCGTTCCTTGCCGCCGCGTCGGAGCCGTTCCTCGTCCAGCGCGTCGGCGGCTGCCCGCAGCCCGGCGAGCTCCTGCGCCGACAGCACGTTGGGGAGCACCAGAAAACCGTTCTCATGATAGGACGCGAGCTGCTCGTCGCTCAGGACCGGTTGGGCAGGGGCCGCCCGATTCGCCATTGTGCCGTCCTCCTTCTCGCGTAGTATTGCGGGGGCTAATGCATCTGTCAAGCCTGCTCGCTGCCGTGCACGGAATCGGCTTTGGTATACTGAGAAAAAGACGCGGCAGTGAAGGATAGCGCCCTATGGCAGAGACGGAGTTGATTACACTGCGGCTCTTCGCGGTCTTTCGCGAAGCCCTGGGCAGTAGCACGCTGGTACAAGAAGTGCCCGCCGGTACGACGGTTGGCCAGGTGCTGGCCCGGCTCATTGACGAGTACCCGGCGTTGGCAGGCGCGGAAGCAGCCGTGTCGTTCTCCGTCAACCGCACCTACGCCTCGGCGGAAACGGTACTGCGCGCCGGCGATGAGGTAGCTTTCATCCCGCCGGTAAGCGGTGGAGACACTTGCCTGTCCTGGACACTCTCGCTTACCCCGGAATAGAAGCAAGAAGACTCCCTCTCCCTAAGAAGACCACTGCATTGACCTTGGCGAGGCGGGAAAGTCCCCTCTCCCGGCAAAGACCTTTGCATTACCCTTGCCGGGTCGGGTAGGTCCCCTCTCCCGGCGGGAGAGGGTTAGGGTGAGGGGGAGATTCCCCCATTCTGGGAGTTGAATTTCCCGTTATTGCACTCTTGCGTATCGGTCTTGCTGATTACGGAGGATGGGTTAAGCAGAAATCCCCCCACCCTGGCGCTCTCCCCAGGAGGCCGTCTCGTAAACGCATCGCTCCGTGTAGACTTGCCCTTCGACCCTTCGACAGGCTCAGGCCAGGCAGGCTCTGAGCCTGCCCCGTACTCGATACGGGGGCGAACGTAACAGGCAACAATCCGTTCGTGCTGAGGGCTGCGCGAAGCCCTTGTCGAAGCACGATTTAAGAAAGGTCTGAACAACTCGGCGTAAGCTAGGGTTATTGGTGTGTGCGGGATTGCGGGGTGGTTTGGGGTGTGTGTTTGGCATTTAGGTG
>JAPOQA010000007.1 GCA_026710945.1 Chloroflexota bacterium | reverse complement strand
GGTGGAGAATGGCTTTCGAGACTTCAAGGAATGGCGGGCAGTGGCCACTCGCTACGCCAAAAAGACGGCATCGTACCTGGCTGCCTGCCAGATCCGGGCACTGGCCATTTGGATGAAATTACTTTGACGACACGCCCTAGGGTGCCCGCATTCTTATTGGAGCACAGCTCCCACTGCAGTGGCCGCTGTACGGTACAATTCAATCCACCTTGCTCCCGAGATTCTACTTGATGGCGCCCGTTGTCTACTAACACATGCGAGTGATTCTGTCGCTCTCGCGGCATCTGCCAATTCCTATGGCACGTCCGTTTAGCGATTCTGTGAAGTGATGTGCCGGCTTCCTCGAGTGAGAATCGTCAGTCGGAGCGCATACGGACAGTTTAGCCTGCTCATCTGCCCTCAGGCTCCAATGAGATCGGTCCCACCCCCTGCTGGCAGGCGAGTTAGATCCTCCACTCCCACAGGAGACCACTGCATAACCCTAGTGGAAGCGAGCGAATACTCTCTCCCGGACGCTGCTGAGTGAGGGTCCATTGAATCGAGTCTCTGCGCAGCAAAGCAAGACCCCGCGCCGGGTGGTGGTTTAGCGCGGGGTCTCGGGGATAGTGGATTGGGCGGAATGCTAAGTTAGTGATGCATCAGACATCCGAAGTGAGCGTTCATCCAAACGACCTCGGCGGCTGCCTGCGTGGTTTGACTTACCGTGAAGCACAGTACTTCGTCTGCGACGAACCATTGCATGCCCAGACAGAGTAATTTGCATAATTTTCCTCTATTAACAGTTCGTACAATTCATACTATCATCACAGTGTCCCAATTGTAGCATAGGTGTGTTATCCGTGCCAAGTCGACACTCCACTCGTGGATCGAGGCTATCATTTGAACTACTACAATTATACCCGAGCTTGAGTCAACTTGAGGGCCGTTGTGGTACTTACAACTATGAAATCGCGGTGCAACAGCCCTGGAATGCTTGAGCCGTAGACTGGTAACGCGATAAACGCTACCATAGCGTGGAATATGTGCTGGGACATAGTCGAATTGCATAGAGTTGTTCAGTCTCTGTTACAGATTGCGGCGGGTAGGCTTGCTCAACAAACGCGAGGTTCGTAGTCGGACGATTCATCGAGGAATGTGCTAATGACTGCGGCTGGGCTGCTTGGCGCATTGGCAACTGCATCCTGCGGCGCGTACGGCGTCACCGTGGACCAGACCATAGTCTTCTGGAATGGCGCAGCAGAACGAATATTGGGCCATACATCCCGCGAAGTACTCGGTCGCCGCTGCAACGAGGTCGTTGGTGGACTGGCTCAGGGCGCCCTAACTCCGCAGTGCTTGAAGGGGTGTCCCTCAATTCGCTATTTGCGGTCCGGCTTGGTGCCGGCCACCTCGCGGCTGCGGGTGCTTTGCTCCACCGGCGAGCGCAAGTGGGTCAATGTAACGTCGATGGTGGTGGCCGGCATTTTAAGAGACGCGCCCCTGCTGGTCCACCTCTTCAATGAAGAAGGAGAAGCGGAAGACTTTACAGAATCCCAAGCAACATTGCGGGAATCGCTGATAGCGGGTGGTGCTGACATCCTTTTGCACAGTCCTCCCAACCCCGGTCCTCCCCCATTGACGCAAACTCTGACAGAACGCGAGCAAGAAGTGCTGCGCTTGGTCGCGCTTGGCTGGGACACGCCAAGAATTGCCGGAGAGCTGGGCATTAGCCGGCACACGGTGCGCAACCACATCCGCAATCTGCGGCAGAAACTCAAGGCAAACTCCAAGCTGGAAGCGGTGATCACCGGCATTCGCCTCGGCATCCTGCCAGTCAGCAAACTTTCGCCATAGCGGGCGCGGGCTATCGCCCATGAGGGCGCGGGCTATCGCCCATGAGGGCGCGGGCTATCGCCCATGAGGGCGCGGGCTATCGCCCATGAGGGCGCGGGCTATCGCCCATGAGGGCGCAGGCTATCGCCCATGAGGGCACAGACTATCACCCATGAGGGCGCGGGCTATCGCTCAAGGGGACTTCGACTTCCGCGGAGTACTCAAGCCTCCGGAGACCTTTGGGTAACCCCGGCCGCATGCGCAAGAACTACTCCCTCTCCTTGGGGAGAGGCCTGGGGTGAGGGGAATTCTGCTTAACCCATCCTTTTACCAGCAAGACCGATACGCAAGAGTGCAACATCGAGGAAAAAGCTCCCAGGTTGCGGTAAATTCCCCCTAACCCCCGTATCGAGTACGGGGCAGGCTCTAACCCTCTCCCGGCGGGAGAGGGGAATTTTCCGTCCCGGCAAGGGTTGTGCAATGGTCTCCTTCGGGATAGCGGTATTGCCAATGCTAGTAAAAGCCTGCCGGCCCCCCCCCCCGATGTAACTAGATAGTTGGCCGTGCTGCTACCGCCGGCAGTATACGGCAGTGTTTTCGCGACTGGCTCGGCTTTGGCCGTACTCTATCGGCTTCTAAGCCTGGTGCCTATGTTTGCCCGGAGTGAACAGCATTCTCTCCTTTCACATCTCGGCGCATGTCAGGAAGACTACCGGTTTGCGCGAGTAAACTTTGCAAGCATCTCAGCACACTTCACCGTGCAAGCGCACTGCACTCACCGACCTGAATGCTACGGTCCTTTCACTCACCCCCATAAGTTGTGGCATAATGCTGGTGCGAACAACCCAGGAGATTCAATCGGGTTACATGAATTGCCGGCAGGCGAGCCCACAGACCGGCTTCCGGACTCAAGAAACCGCAAGCTTCCCTAGATTACTTTTAAGGCCGTGAGTGAAATGGTGCACACTCTTCAGTACGATACGGCTGGAACCGTAAGTTTACGTCTGCTGCCAACTATTGGTCGGGCTACTGCCACCCCGGAATCAAGACAGACGCATTCGGAATAGAGGCAAGGCGGGCTTGTAGGGCAGGACTCTTAGTCCTAGGCGCCATGTAACTCAAGCACCTGGTTCATACTCGTCACGACTATCAAGAGCAAGGTCAATCGACAATGGATACGATCACACAACTCGCCCAGCGAATAGCGAACGCACGCGCTTTTGAATTCGTGATAGTCGCCATTATCATCTTCAATGCCCTCTTGCTAGGCCTTGGCACTTCGCCTACGCTCGCCCGGCAGTATGGCGACTGGATGCAACTCGCGTATCAGATTGTCTTGGCCATTTTTGTCTTGGAAGCGCTGATCAAAATGGCAGCATCTACGCCGCGTGTTGGCGGGTACTTTCGAGACGGCTGGAACGTCTTCGACTTCTTGGTCATCGTGGTGGCTCTGATTCCGTTCACCGGACAGTTCGCTACTATCGCCCGGCTCGCCCGACTGCTGCGTGTGATGCGTCTCGTGTCAACTATCAAAGATTTGCGCGTGATCGTTACTGCGCTAGTCAACTCTATTCCAAGCGTGGGACACGTCATCATGCTGATGGGCATTATCGTATATATATACGCCATCATTGGAATTAATCTGTTCAGCGAGCATGATCCAGAGCACTGGCGCAACGTCGGGTATGCCGTCCTTACCCTCTTCAATATCATTACCTTCGATGGCTGGACCGATGTCATGTTTACCGCAATGGACCTCAATCCTCTGGCATGGGTCTATTTTGTCAGTTTTGTGGTGGTCGGCACCTTCGTCGTGATAAACCTGTTCATCGCCATCCTCATCGATAAGATTGGTGATGCCAAGCTGGAGCGAATCCTTGATCAAGAGAGACCTGTGACCAGGGAAGAGCTCTTGGAGGAACTCCGCGCCACCAAGGAAACGCTGCAAAGTCTCGAAAAGCGGATACAGGACGAATAGGCCGGCGCCGCGGGCTTCCGCCTCCAGCCGGACCACGGGCGAGACTCAATCCGGTTGCATGCCGGCGCTTCCTGGGATCGTTAGCGTGTTGGCACATGCCTCACCCGTCGATTGCTATGGATCCAGAGGCAAGCCGGCTTCCGGGCAGTTCCTTTGCACGCTGTCTACTTCAAGGCCCGGCTGCCGGCACGCAAGAGTCCTCGGTGCACCTTTGGGAAGCAAAGTCCCTGTTTGCAGTGGAAATAGCCATATCCTGCCGTCACTGAGTTGTATAATGGCTTGTATCACTGTCACAGAGTGTTTGGGAGGCAGCTCCAAATAGCTTCCACCGTGTCCCAGAATCCCCGTTACGAGGCGCATGAGAACCCGCCCTTCTTGGCAAGCGTAGGGTATGGGTTTCAGTTTAGTCTGCTTGCCTCCGCCACTCTCCTGGTAACTCCCGTTATCGTGGCTAAGGCCTCCGGTCGAGACGACTCCTACCTCATCTGGATGGTCTTTGCTTCCCTGATCGTGGTGGGCATCACGACGCTTTTGCAGGTTCGCCGCGTTGGCCCGGTCGGTGGTGGGGCCGTGCTGCCTATGTTCACGGCGGCCTTCTCCATCCCGTTCTGCATTACGGCGGTGGTCGATGGCGGGCCCGCGACATTGGGCATGTTGGTCATTGCCTCCGGCATCTGCCAGCTCATCATCTCGAAGTGGCTCTTTATCCTGCGGCGCATGGTTACGCCTACAGTCGGCGGCACGGTGATGATGATCCTCTCCGTTACGTTGGCATCGGTTGTCTTTGCTCTGCTGGACGAAGCATCGACTGCCGAACCAACGTCCGCGACCGTGACCGCGCTGGTAACGCTCCTTGTCGTTTCCGTGCTCACCTTTCGCGGCAATCCCGTGCTGCGCCTGTGGGCGGCTCCCATTAGCATTGTCGTCGGCTGCCTCGTTGCCGCCGGTTTCGGCACGTACGAGTTTGAACGGGTGCTGCAGGCGCCGTGGCTAGGTCTGCCTTCCGAAGTTCCGGACCTCACGCCCAATTTCGGCATCCCGTTCTGGACGATACTGCCGTCATTCGTCTTTCTGGGCATCATCATTTCAATTCAAGCCAACGGAGAATCTATCGCTCTGCAACGTGTTTCAAGCCGCGAGCCCAAAGCCATTGATTTTCGCCAGGTGCAGGGCACGCTGGCCGGTGGCGGCATCGGCAACATCCTCAGCGGCCTGGCGGGCGCGGTGCCGTTGATCATCCATCCGGGCACGGTGGCCTTCACCCAAGTGACCAGCGTTGCCGCCCGCCGGGTGGGGTATCTCATCGGACTCCTTTTCATTGTGATGGCCTTTGTGCCCAAACTCTCCGGTCTGCTCAGCACCATCCCCGGCCCTGTCATGGCAGGCTATCTCACGCTGGTAACGGGCACGCTCTTCGTGGACGGCGCGCAACTGGTCATTCAGAGCGAACAGAACCGCCAGAAAGTCGTCGTGGCAGGGGTTGCCTTCTGGGTCGGTGCCGCCTTCCAATTCAAGCTCTTCGCCCTGCCGGAGCTGGGACCGGTGTGGGATACACTGCTCAAGAGCGGCATTTCCACCGGCGGGTTCCTGGCCATTATCATGCTGCTCTTCTTGGAGTTTACCTCTCACCGCAGCATGCGCTTCAGTTCCCAACTCAACATCGATGCGCTGCCGGACCTCAACGAGTTCATCACCGAATTCTCCAAGAGCAGAGGCTGGAACCAAGCGATGACGGAACGCCTCATGGCAGTAGGGGAAGAAACTCTCCTCACCCTTGCACCGCTAGACTTGGAAGCCGAAGAAGAGGAGCACGACGATCGCCTGCTTGTCGTACTCGCTACCAGCGAAGGCCCCGTGGCAGACCTGGAATTCATTGGCGGCGGCGATGACGAAAACCTGGAAGACCGCATCCGCCAACTCCAACAACACGATTCCGAAACCCCCATCGAACAGGAACTCTCCCTCCGCCTCCTCCGCGGCTTCGCCGACTCCGTCCAGCACAAGCAATACCAAGACAACGACGTCATCACCGTCCGTGTCACCGCGCCTGAGTCTTAGTCCGCACCGCAATGTGAGGTAAGAGTTGACCCCCGCAGACAACGGTGTGTACCATTTATACACACAGTCGAATGCAAGAAAGAGGACGGGCAATGGCCAGAGTCCAGTTGATAATCCCCGATGAAGACCGTGACCGGTTCGTTCAGCAAGCGCGAAAGGAGGGCATGACCTTCAGCGCATGGCTGAGAGCCGCCGCTCGTGCCCGGCTCGAACAACGACAGCGTGTCGAGCGGTTCGAATCGCCGGAGGACCTGAAGCGGTTCTTCGCAGAGTGCTCCGATCGTGAAGGTCCCGGCAGAGAACCGGATTGGGAAGAGCACCTCCGGACACTCCGCGAATCGATCACCAGCGGCCTCCCCGGCGTATGATCTTTGTAGATGCCAACGTCTTCATGTACGCGGTTGGGCGCTCGCACCCATTGCAAGCTCACGCTCAAGAGTTCTTTGCAGACTCACTGCGCAATCACACGCCGCTCTTCACCTCGGCAGAGGTTATCCAAGAGTTGATGCACGTCTACCTGCGGGTTAACAGGACGCACACCTTGGACTCGGCGTTGGAGTTAGTGGACCGAGCCAGTGTCCAAGTATGGCCGCTGGAGGAAGCCGACCTCACTCTCGCCCGCCAACTCCATGACCGGCATCCCACCCTTAGTGCCAGAGACTTGTGCCATCTTGCAAGCTGCCGGAGGCGAGGCGTGCATGAGATCATGACCTTCGACCAATCACTGGCTGCCGCCGGCTTGAAACTGACCGGGAACCCTGAGTGACTTCCGGCTTTGCTAGAGCTGTCGAACAGTCTCTACCTCTACCCCGCCTTCATACCCTCCGGCGTCCCCTGGATTGAGCCAGGCAGAGGCCTGCCACGTCTGGCATCGTAACTGTTAGCCGCGAAACTATCTTCACCCATTGCACCCACAAGCCCCAACCCCTGCGGCCGTAAGCGGAAATCCGGGTTGACATCCTTCGCTGGGAGTGCGGGCGTCTCGCCCGCAGCCTGCGGCCGTTGGAGAAAACCCGGGCTGATATACTGGCGCTGGAGCAGGAAACTGAAGGCCTGCTGACAGAGATACTGGCTGACCATAGCCCGTGAGCGCGCAGCTTTGAGAGTATCCGGCCAAGTCCACGCCGCATGAGCAGCATTTCTCACTCCTCCGCAAGCGGGAGCCCAAGCAGGTCGTGTCCACGCCGTGTGAGATGACCGCTCTCATCTTGCGCCATTGTCCGGCGCGGCCGGTGCAAAATCCCGTGTACTATGGATGGAGCATTGTGTTGCCAAAATGCACACGTTATGCAATAATTGACGCATGAGCGTCAGCTTCGACTGGAGCACGGAGAAGAACCAATGGCTCATCGAGCAGCGTGGGCTTTCGTTCGAGTTCGTGGTCTCCGCTATTGAGCAAGGCAACTTGGTAGACGTGTTGGAGCACCCAAACCAGGATCGCTACCCGGGGCAAATGATCTACGTCGTGGATTTAGATGACTACCTTCATCTTGTGCCATTCGTCACGCAGGCTGACGGCACACGCTTTCTGAAGACGATTATTCCCAGCCGGAAGTCGATGCGAGAGTATCGGAGGAGACTACCGTGAACGACGAGACAAACGCGGAAGAGCGTGACATTCTCGCTCGCTTTGAACGGGGCGAGTTGCATTCCACGCCTGACGCTGAGCGCGAGGTCGAGACCGCCCGTCAGGCGGCGCGAAATACGTTCAACAAGACTAAGCGCGTGAACCTGCGTGTAACCGAGCGCGACTTCAACCTCGCTCACTCCCGCGCCCGGGAAGAGGGCATACCCTATCAGACCCTGCTCTCCAGTGTGATTCATAAATACCTCTCCGGTCGGCTGACCGAGAAACGCTAGCCCATCACCGCATCGATTACGGCGCATAGGAGCGACACGAATCTGGTCTCAACACTATTGTGAGTTTGGGGGTTATTGGTGAAGCTTTACACTAGTCGGACTCTACTTCTGACCGTTGGAATTCTGGTCTTCTTACTCGTAGCCGTTGGCTGTCAGACCGCGCCGGGGTCGATGGATGGGACATTGGAGATTCCCTCCGGCCGAGAGCCGAATGCGGTGGTGAGTGGGACGGTGACGTATCGGGAGCGGATTGCGCTCACGCCGGGGGCGAGGCTGGTGGTGGAGCTGCGAGACGTGTCTTTGCAGGACGCCGCGGCGCCGCTCATCGCGCGGCAGACGATTGAAAGCCCCGGTCAGGTGCCGATCGCGTTCAACGTGGAGTACAACCGCGACGATATCAACTCCCGCAACACGTATGCGATACAAGCCAAAATCATCGAATCCGACGGCCGGCTCGCCTTCATCAACGATACCGCCTATGACGTCATCACCCGCGGCAATCCCACTAGGGTCGACATGCTCCTGGTATTGGTGGAGCCGCCGCCCGATCAGATAGAGGAAGGGCAGGACTGGCGCACGTGGGTGGAGGCGCCGGCGCCGGTGCTATGGGCCAACCTGATTCCAAACGAAGCCGATCACTTCCTGCGGATAGCCTATTACCAGTCAACCATCGAGGGCTGCGCCCGTCCCGGCAATGAGGGACTGAGCGTTGCGGGCACCGACATCATTGCCCGGGTTACGTTAATGCAGCCGCCACCAACCTCGTGGGCCATTTCGTGCCACGAGCAGGTGGTGGAACTCGACACGGTGTTACCGGTTGATGCCGCTCTCGAACCGGAACAAACCTATCGCGTCATAGTCAACGATCGAATAACGACGACGTTTTCTCTGCCGAGGGTAGGCTTCCCCGCCTCGGAAATTCGAGAATCGCCAATTGAGCACACAGAGATCGAAGTGCTAGAGCGCACGCCGACAGAGTACCAACTGCGCGTCGTTTCCGGCATGCCCAGCGGCAGTTGCTCGCACTTCAACGGGTTCGAAATCCGGCGGGACAACTCCAACGCGATTGACGTCCGCATCACCCATCACTACGTCGTGGATAGAGATGTCGCCTGCACAATGGACTATCCCATTATCGAGACCGTCGTCCCTCTCGGTTCCGACTTTGAGCAAGGTGTGGAATACACCGTGAGTGTAAACGGGGAAAACAGTCAGACGTTCGTCGCGCGTTAGCCAATCTCTGTAAGTTCCTTGGGACGTTCTTCTGGCGTGGGTTTGCAAGGCGTTTGGAACTCTAAGCCTTTTGTCGTCACTAGAAGCTATCTCATAAATCGGCTCGATACGCCAACTCGTGCTTCGACCCTTCGGCAAAGCCTGTACTGAGCTTGTCGAAGTACTCAGGACAGGCAAGGGCTTCGCGCAGCAGGCTTCGCGCAGCAGGCTTCGCGCAGCCCTCAGCACGAACGGGTTTTTATCTTTTTCGTTCGCCCTGAGCCTGTCGAAGGGCAGGTTCACACAGAGCGATGTGTTTATGCGATGAGTTCTAGTTGCACTGCAAGCAGATATGAAGTGTGTGCCAGTCCGCAGGACTTTGCACAGCCCAAGATGTCGGCGGATCGACCTCTTTCCTACATGCGGAAGAGACGAGCCTGGGCCTGAGCAAGTATAATCAAGCTAGATTGCTTCAACTAACCCTCCTCGGTCACACGCCTCCGAGCGACCATATCGAACACGCTGACCGTGCCGCCACAAAGAGAAGCGTCTATCTTTGGTTGCTTCGTCCCACCTGAAAGCCAAGTAGTGAAGCTCGCCGTTGAGCAGCCCCGTATGCCGGGGCATTGGAGGCCACATGACTGATCTCTCCCAGCACCCGGAACTCTACGTCCGCCAGGAAATCGAGCACCTGGAAGTCTTTACGGGCCTGGAGACCCAGAACCGCTACAGCGTGAGAACGCCCGGTGGAGTGCAGCTTCTCTATGCCTTCGAGGAGTCGGGCCTGCTGGGGCGCAACGTCCTCAGCTCCCATCGACCTCTGACAATCCACGTGGTGGACCGGAACAACACGGAAGTCATCAACGCCAGCCGGAGCTTCTTCTGGTTCCTCTCCCACCTGCACGTCAGCGACGGCGCGGGCCGGCGCATTGGCTCAATGCAGCGGCGCTTCTCACTCCTCACGCGCAAATTCGATCTGATGGACGCAACAGGCAGCGTAGTCGCGGAAATGCGCGGACCAATCTTCCGGCCCTTCACCTTCATGGTCTACCAACAAGGGCAGGAAATCGGCCGCGTAACGAAGCAGTGGAGCGGCCTCGGCCGGGAGGCCTTCACCGACGCCGACACGTTCAAAGTGGAAGTGGACACCGGCCGCGCAGACCAGGACTTCTCGCTGCTCATGCTCGCCAGCGCGATCTCGATTGATCTGGACTTCTTCGACAAATAGCCGCGTGGCTGCCTGCTAAACTCCCTCACGTGCCAAGGAGTATTCTGCTTCTGATTGGGCAATCATGAGCATGTGGCATAGGCAATTGCGCTCGGTGTGGCTGAGATGAAGTCTAGCCCACTCAAACGCGCCTAGGGGCTCGTTGCCATGCATTCGCCAAACGCGAGGGCTGCCAAGCCGCCGGGAAGGTCTTTCCACTCGTCAAGATCCTTGCGCCACTCGTCGAACTGCTCGCGCGTAGCCAGACCGTGCTTGGTTGCCACCTCCACGATTTCGGGGGCGATGAACCAGTCCAGCACAAACTGACAGAAGAATCCCACTTCTTGCGCTGTGCCAAAAGAATCAAAAGAAGCAGCCCCGCGCACATCAACAAAGCCTGCCGCGAGAAAGTGCGCCCTTAACTCCTTTCCCATCTCCGGATGGCCGCCATTGCCCGCCAGCAGCATGGCAAATGTGTTCCAGGCAAACCGCATCTTGTCCTCTCCCGGTTCGATAAAGGAGGACGAGACGATGATTTCGCGACTGAAGATGAGACCGCCCGGCTTCAATACGCGTCTTGCCTCGTTCAACGCCGCTGCGGTATCCGGCACGTGGGTGAGGACGGTGTGGCAAAAAGCAACGTCAAAGTAGTCGTCTGCAAAGGGCAGCTTCGTCGCGTCCCCTACGTGGAAGGTCGCGTTGGCGTGACCGCCGGCTTTGGCGGCAGAGCGAGCGATGGCAATCTGAGACTCTTCCATGTCGATGCCGTGAAACTCACCGGGCTCGACCGCTTTGGCAAGACCAACTGAAATCGTCCCCGGACCACAACCAAAATCTAGTAGCCGCTGGCCCGGCTTGAGGTGGGGAAGCAGCCGCGCAGCATGTGTCTGTGCGCTGCGTTCGTCGAGAAGCTGGAGGAACTCCTCGCCATAACCCATCGTGTAGGAGGATTCCGCCGGGGTCTGATCGGACATCATGCATACTCCTTTGTTGCTAACATCCAAATGCGCAAACTCTGCACTGCGATTGGCCACGGGTGCTCCCATTCTAAGCGACGGATTGCATGGTGTCCATGCGCGTTGGCGGCAGCTTCAGGGGTCGCTCCCAACCACGGCAGCCACATTTGCGGTAGACTGAATCTTAGGGGCAGAATGCACGATTGGCCAACCTGTGAAACGCAGCGTTGCCCCCACCCAGCCGTTCGCAGCCCATACAGGCGGACGCTTTGCAGTCGCAGAATCAGTGGATTGGAGGACTTCATGCCACTAAATGTGTATCTGACATTCGAAGACAAATGCCGCGAAGCCTTCGACTTCTACCTATCAGTGTTTGGTGGCGAGTATCTGATCGTTCAGACTTTCGCCGACGGTCCGGGTGACATGGGAGTACCCGAGTCTGATGGGGACAGGATCATGCATGCCACGGTGTCGCTCGGCGATAGTATCCTAATGGGCAGTGACACTCCTTCGAACTATTCCCAGGCGCTCACTCCGGGCAACAATTTCTCACTCTCTTATACGCCCGCAAGCAGAGAAGAAGCTGACGAGATATTTGCCAAACTCTCCGAGGGCGGGAACGTAAACATGCCGCTGGCAGAAATGTTTTGGGGCGCTTACTTTGGGTCATGCACCGACAGGTTCGGCATCCATTGGCAGTTGAATTACGAACTCTCCACAGAGTAGCATTGATTTCTGCCGCAGTCCTCACCAGCCTCTGCCAGGGGGACTGGACGCTAGCCAAAACGAACACATGAGGATGCAGGAGCGAGACTCAGCACAGTCTGTAGTTCCCACCGGCAAGCAATCGCTAGACCCAATGTGTCCCAGCATTTTAGGGATTGACAGCTAGCCAAGGCCGGGGTGCCGTGCGATCTGTGCAAATTCACAGTTGGCTGGTGGACCGCAGTGCTAAGGCTGCTTAGGTCTGCCCTGGGTACAGTCTGAATCATCGAGGATTCAGCTAGAAGGGAGGCGCGCAATGAGAAGACCTTCTCCTATTCTTGGGCGACGCGCGATACTCGCTAGCGGCGTCGCCCTCGGCTTGGCCGCGTGCGGCGGGCCGCCCCGTGGACGCGACCCACTCGATTCTGTCCATCAGGGCTTGGCCGCCGCACCGCTGCCACCCCCTTGGAAACCCATCGTCGTGCGGGGCACGGCGGTCGAGGTTGCCGGCCATCGCTACCGGTTTGACGCCGGTCCGCTCCCGACCAGTCTCGAAGTGAACGGCGCCGAGCTGCTCTTCGATGCGATGAAGTTGGATATCCGCGTGCAAGACGAGCTGCTTGTCTGGCAGCGGGCACGCACCATCTCTGTCGACGCGGCGCAGGTTGAACTGCTGGCGCGTGGCAACGCCAGTGATCTCATAGCCCAGGCGCGGGTTACAATCAGCTACGACGGTCTGTATCGGGTTCGCGTCAGCCTGATACCCCAAGGGATTGTCACCATAGACTCCATCCTGCTCGACGTACCTATTCTCCGCACCGAGACAACTCACTACGCCCATCACCTGCTGGGAGTCGACTCTACCTCCTATACCTGGACGGAATTCCTGGGAGAACCGCAGGATGTGTGGGGCGGCGGCCGCGTTCCTGATAACGGCTGGTCGGGAGATATTACCCCGTTCTTTTGGGTAGGCAATCCTGAGCGAGGCATTGTCTGGTCTACCGACCTGATCGCCATTGGAGAAATCCAACAGCAGACGTTTCCCCAACTGCAGTTACGGCCGGTAGAAGGGGCCATGCGCCTCCTCGTGGAACTCACCACCGACCCGCTGGACATGCCGAACACGGTGCATCTCGATTTCGGCCTGCAGCCGACCCCGGTAAGACCGCCGGAAAGCCCAAAGAGCGCCGTGAAGCCGGTACGCGTGGAATGGTGGCCGGAAGATAACCGCATAATAGCGCAGTATCCCATGCGTACAACTGGCGATACGCGCAAGACTCTCGAGTCGCTGCGGGACCAAGGCGCACAGGCTATCATTCTGGACGAGGGCTGGTCGGACGTTCCGGGATTCCCGCACTTCGCTAGCGCAGAGAATGAGCGCAGGTTTCGCGACCTGGTGGACCTGGCCCACGACGCCGGACTCAAGGTGATCCCCACGATTTCGGCTGATTCTCTTTCAATCAAAGCCCCCGGAGCGGCAGAAGTAATAGCAGATATGCCGCTGCCACTTAATCCGACTGTAATCGTTGTGACGCAAGCGCCAAGCGATCAGGTTCCGGCACTGTTCCACACAGAGGCTACGGCTGCGTTCTTCGAACAGGCCTTGCGCGCATTTGCCGAGAAGTTTCCGATTGACGGTGTGAACGTGCGTATCGGAGAACCGACGGCGCGACTGCTGCTTCAGAACGAACGCCGGCCAGGGGCCGGAGCCGCCTTAGACACTTATGGCCGGCGCGACCTCTTGCGACGCCTCTACGCGCTCTTCCACGGCGGCCTGCGAGAGAGAGATGAAGATGGCATCGTGATTGCGCAGACGTCTATGCCCTGGAACATGATTCACGGCTTTGCCGACCTGATCGTGACGGGAACCCACCTTTACCGAGCTATTGCCTTTCGTCGCGTCAGCGGCGAGGCGCTGGCCGAACGCTGGCAACCCGAAGAAATTCCCTTTCTCTACGGCGACGTGACCCATAGGGTACCAACGCTTTTCCAAGTTCCTGCGTCCGATACGCGCTTCCGAGGCACTGTTGAGAGCTACACGCGCGAAGAATTGACGACCGACCAGGAGTTATTCGGCCTGGCTGCAGTGCACAATACGTCGCTTTGGCCGGAGGAACTCACACCTACCGCTTCCTTTGAAAACCTTGCTCGCTTGGAGCAACTGCGGTCAAGCCTTGGCTTTGGCGATGCAGCATGGCACCCGTATTGGGAACGCCAACAGCAGCTTATCGTCCAGCCGACCAGTACGTACTTCGGTTACTGGCAAAGCGCTTCCGGGGCAATCCTGCTGCTCGTGCTCAATGGGGCTGACGACGAGCAGGACATCCTGATAGAGATGCCGTCTGCCACGTCCGGGAGCGTGTCAAGGCTCTCCGTAGAGGAAGTGTGGAGCGGTGGGCCCGTACGTACGAGGGACAACCTGATTATCACGACGCTAGGACGTTCACAACTGGCAGCCCTGCATGTCCAGTGAGGCTAACAGGCATAGAGCCAATCAAGAGTCGTGGACGAATTACCATGCGGCAAGACTTTAGCTAAGAAAACGGACTTCGCATGCCATAGCAGGAAACTGACGCCGCGCCTGCTGCCTTCGGTCATCCCGACCCCAATTTACGTCCCGGCACGTGCCACTGATGCGTCGCGCGTCTGGGCGGAGAGTGCGACGAAGTCCTCGGCATTCAGGCTCGCGCCGCCAACCAGGCCGCCATCCACGTCCGGCTGGGCAATGATTTCGGGCCATACGCTAGGATTGATGCTGCCGCCATAGAGGATTCGAATGTCCTCCGCGGTGGAAGCTTCGAATTCACGCCCAACCACAGCGCGCACGAGACCAATTGTCGCATTGGCCTCCTCCGGCGCCGCGGCGCGGCCGGTGCCAATGGCCCATATCGGCTCATAGGCCAGAATGACTGACGCGGCTTGCTGTGACGACAACCCTGAGAGCGCTCGTGTGGTTTGGCGGTCGAGTACTTCCTGTGTCATGCCTGCTTGGTTCTCGGCATCAGTCTCCCCAACACAAACAATGGGGGTCAAGCCGTGGGCGATTGCCGCGATAACCTTCCGGTTCACCATCGCGTCAGTCTCGCCAAAGTGACTGCGCCGCTCGGAATGGCCGAGGATGACGTGCGAACAAAGATTCTGCACCATCTGCGGGGAAACCTCGCCCGTAAAGGCCCCGGCGGCCTCCCAATGCATGTTCTGCGCACCAATTGCAACCAAAGAGTTCTGCAGGGCATCTCGTACGGCGGCAAGGGCCACAAACGGCGGACAGACAATTATGTCCACTTCATCCCGCAAGCCACATCCATCCTTCAGGTCTTTTGCCAACGCGACGGCTTCCCCGAGAGTCTTGTTCATCTTCCAGTTTCCGGCGATGACGAATCTCCGCATGGCAATTCCTTTACCTCGCTACGTTTGAGAGGGACGGGGCTGCGACTCTCGTCTTCCGCAGTGCTTCTGGAGTAACAAGAGTGCCCGGCTCACGCACACTTCAGGTCCGCACTTCATGGTATAGTATGAGCATATTACACCGAAGCGCTCTGATTGCGCTGCAGGTGTGCCCGCATCATCGCAAGGTATCCTTCCCCTCAGCATAGTTATCGCTTCACCGCGCAGCCTGATCTCCGCTCTTAACTTAGGACGTCCAAGCGCCGACTACGTGAAAGCAATGCCACAGCGCCGGATTTATCTGGATTACGCCGCCACTACTCCGCTTGACCCACGGGTAGTGGCAGCAATGCTACCGTATCTCACCGACTCGTATGGCAATCCTTCCAGTCTGCACGCGACCGGACGGCGCGCCCGCCAGGCCATAGAGGACGCCCGGGAGCAACTTGCTGCCACTCTCGCATGTCAACCTACGGAGATAATCTTCACAAGCGGCGGCACAGAGAGCGACAATAGCGCGGTTCTGGGCATTGCCCGCGCACAGCGGACAGCCGGCCGGGGCAACCACGTCGTCACCAGCCAAATCGAGCATCACGCCGTGCTCCACGCGTGCGCACAGCTAGAAGTAGAAGGCTTCCGCGTAACCTACGTACCGGTTGACGAGCATGGGACGGTAGACCCGCTGGCAGTGGAAGCCGCGCTGCGCGACGACACGGCGCTCGTCTCGGTCATGGCAGTGAACAACGAGATCGGCGTCATCGAGCCCCTAGCGGAGATCGCGTCAATTTGCCGGGCACGGAACATCCCTGTGCATTCGGACGCAATCCAGGCATTCGGCTATTTGCCCGTGAGTGTTGCGGATTGGGGCGTTGACGCGCTTTCACTCACCGCCCACAAGTGCTATGGGCCAAAGGGTATTGGGTTGCTTGTATTGCGCCACGGCCTGCCGTTTCAGCCGTTGCTGGCCGGCGGCGGTCAAGAACGCGAGCAACGGCCCGGCACTGAGAACGTCGCCGCAATTGTGGGCATGGCGAAAGCGCTCCAACTCGCCCAGGACGAGCGCGCAGATCGCGTTATCCACGCCCAAGCGCTGCGAGATCGATTAGAGAAAGGGGTCGAGGCTCACATGCCGTGGATACAGAAGAATGGACACTCCACCAGGCGGGTTGCCGGTATAGCGAACATCTCGTTTCCCGGCATATCAAACGAGATTCTCCTCCTGCGTATGGATCTGGCTGGGATAGACGTCTCAAACGGCGCAGCGTGCACGTCCGGTACTGTCGAACCGTCACACGTGCTGCGTGCATTGGGAAAACCGGACGACTTGGCAAACAGCGCGCTCCGTTTCAGCATAGGCAAAGACACCACGTGCGCGGACATCGACGATACCTTAGAAGTCTTGGAAAGCACCATTCACGCCTTGCGCGCAGAGACGGCAGCGTCTGTGCAGGGCAGCAGCTTGTCTTGAGAGGACAGGCGCCTCACTCAGCGACAATTCACGCCAGCGTCTCTTCTCTTGCGGCGTTTGCAATTACCCACTTACGCTACGATGAACTTTCTTGACCTAGAGGTCTTTTCGCACACACTCGGCGACTACTTAGCCCTCGTGCCGCCGGTAATAGTCCTTGGCATCCTATTGGGAAGCTTGGAAGCGGCTGCCTACCATGTCTTCTTTGGCCGGGGCGACCGCACGACATTCTGGTACTTAGGAATCGGACTCGCGGGGTTCTGGCTCGGTCACGTCGCAGCCGAGTACATTGGCGCCATCTTTCCACCGGTGGGTCTACTCCACGCTGGGGAAGCTTCGGCGGCGTGTGTTACGTTGCTCTACATTGCGGATTACGTGCGCAGTTGATACAATTTTAATAGAGAACAATGGCTATGAGACTCTAATCAGTATAGTTTAGTGCAGGAAGGCTAGTATGCCCAAGAATACGGGAAGCTTCATATTCGGACTGACATTCGGCGCGCTTTGCGGGGTAGTCATGGCACTGCTCTTGACCCCCCAGAGTGGCGAGGAAACGCGCGAACTCCTTGGCAAGAAGACTGATGACTTTAGGAAGGGCGCGGAAGACGCAGTCGAGCGTGCGCGTGAGAGTACCGCCGGCATCGTGGATCGTGGCCGCAGCTTTGCGGAAGACGCGCAGACTCGTCTCCACGCCATTCACGGCACTGAGCAGCCCGCGCCTGAGCAGGAAACCGCACCGGAGCCACAGCCCACACCCGAGCAGCAGCCGGAACGCGTGCAGCCCCAGGTCTAGGCGGGTTTTGTCTCGCACCAATTCGACACTCGTCACTGGGCTTCGTTCACACACTCTTTTGCCTACGATGAGGAATGGGTTGGAGCTTGGCCTGACCCTCCTAAGGGTATCTGTTCGGTAACAGGCGCCCCGCGCGGCGAAAAACGGCGGCAGTCAACAGATCGTAGACTGAATACAAGCATTGCTTACCCGAGCTTAAGGCAGTGCAGTCAGCAAGGATAAGCGGGGAGAGAACGTTCTCTTTAGAAGAAACATCGCCGAGCCTTCCCGTGTCTTCATGGGAAGGCATTTCGTTTAAGCTGAAACTCAAAACCAAGTCATAGCGGCGATTGCCACTGCAACACGGGTACTGGCGCTCCCTATCGGTCCTGTGCAGGTCGGCTCGGTAATTGCTGCCAGCTGCGAGCAGGCAAGGGGGCGAGAGCACACCTAGGCAAGATTGCCAGGTGTACCGAAAGAGAGAATTCAAGCCAAATGGGGATGCAGGCCGCTGCGAGAGTGGGCGTCATCGGGGGTACGGGATTTGCAGACATCGAGGGACTGCAAGACCGCCGGGACGTACACATAGCAACACCCTTTGGGCCGCCAAGCGATGCATTCACCCTGGGCACGTTGGACGGCATCCCTCTTGCATTTCTCCCCCGGCACGGCCGGGGCCACGGAGTCCAGCCCAGTGATCTCAATGCCCGAGCGAACGTCTACGGTTTCAAGCGCCTCGGGGTCGAGTATCTCATTTCCATCTCCGCCTGCGGCTCACTGCGCGAAGACCTGGCTCCCCAGCACATTCTCGTACCGGACCAGCTCTACGACCATACGAAGCGGCGTGTTAGCACCTTTTTTGGCGACGGCATCGTCGCCCATGTCGGCTTTGCGCAACCGTTCTGTCCGGTGCTTAGAAGCGTGCTCTATCAGACCGGCGAAACGGCCGGCATAGCAATGCACGGTAAAGGCACATACATCTGCATTGAGGGTCCACAATTCTCCACAAAGGCCGAATCGGAAGTCTACCGCGGTTGGGGCATGGATGTAATTGGCATGACTGCGGTGCCGGAAGCCAAGTTAGCGCGGGAGGCGGAAATCTGCTACGGCACGCTCGCGTGTGTCACGGATTATGACGTGTGGCACGATACAGCGGGCGAGGTTACCGTTGACATGGTAGTTGAGAATCTGCAGCAGAACGTGGATCATGCCAAGGAGATTGTCCGGCGTGCCTTGACGACACTCCCGGACGTGCGCGGCGGTTGTCCCTGCCCTGAGGCGCTTGCCAATGCCATCATCACGTCGCCGGACAGCATTCCGGCAGCGCAACGGGCCGCGCTAGACCTGATTGTCGGTAAATACATATAGACCGGAGAAAGATAGGCGCATGCTTGTAGGAGCCAAAGGCATCACCTCTGTACATGCGCTGCGGTCCCATCTTCAAAGCTGGAGTATCCTGGCAGCAAAATGAGCATGCTGATTGTAGGCACTGTCGCCACCGATGATATCGCGACGCCTTTTGCGTCAGTAGAAGGCGTACTTGGCGGCTCTGCCGTCTATGCCGCCACTGCCGGAAGCCTCTACGTCCCCGTGCAGATTGTCGGCGTGATCGGCGCCGACTTCCCTGACACGTATATGGATTTTCTCAATGAGCGACAATTCGATCTGAAGGGTCTCGAAGTGCAGGCAGGCAAGACCTTTCACTGGGCGGGTAAGTACCATTACGACATGAATACGCGGGATACGCTGGCCACCGATCTCAACGTGCTTGCGACGTTCAATCCGACGTTGCCAACTGCTTACCGCGATACGCCGTTTGTTTTCTTGGCAAATGTCGATCCAACCATTCAGCTAGACACGCTCAATCAGATGAATCGGCCCTCCTTGACGATTCTGGATACCATGAACTATTGGATCGAGACCCAGCGTGACATGCTGACCACGGTCATGAGTCGCTCTGATCTCGTCATGATCAATGATGAAGAATTGCGCCAATATACAGGCGAACACAGTCTCCTGCGGGCAGCGCGTGACGTGCTGGCGCTGGGACCACGCGCGCTCATTGTGAAGAAAGGCGAGCACGGCGCTGCACTGGTTACCAAAGACGGGTACTACTATGCTCCCGGCTACCCCTTGGAAGACGTAAGAGATCCAACCGGAGCGGGCGACTCCTTTGCCGGTGGATTTCTCGGCTACATCGCCCAGCAAGGAGAGGTCACAGGGCGGGAGTTGCACCGTGCGCTCATTCACGGGAGCGTGGTAGCCTCATATACCGTGGAGGACTTTAGTGTTAATCGGTTGAAAGAGATAACACCCGAGGACATTCAGCAACGATACCGGGAATTCGCTTCGTTTACTCATTTCGAAAGCCTAGACTGACAGCATACTAAGAAGGAGATTATGTATGGCAACTGCTGCAATAGGAAGTGATGTGAAGGATAGGGACCTCGCCACCAAGGGAAAAATGCGCATCGAGTGGGCCGACCGCATGATGCCGGTGCTGCAGCTCATCCGCGATCGCTTTGCCAGTGAGAAGCCGCTGGACGGCGTGCGGATTGCCGCGTGCCTGCACGTGACCAGCGAGACCGCAAATCTCATGCGCACGCTCAAAGAAGGCGGCGCCGATGCCGTGCTCTGTGCGTCAAATCCACTCTCAACGCAAGATGACGTCGCCGCATCACTGGTCGAGGACTTTGGGATTCCGGTATACGCCATTAAAGGCGAGGACGAACAGACCTATTACCGGCACATCGCCACAGCCCTGGACCATGAACCGCACATTACGATGGATGATGGGTGCGACTTGGTTACCGTAGCCCACAAAGAGCGTCCCGAACTCCTCGACAACATGCTCGGCGGCACCGAAGAGACAACGACCGGCGTCGTTCGCCTACGCAGCATGGAGGAGAACAAGGTATTGCGTTATCCGATCGTTGCCGTGAATGAGGCCAATACCAAGCACCTCTTCGACAACCGCTACGGTACCGGCCAAAGTAGCTTGGACGGCATTCTCCGCTTGACCAATGTCTTGCTCGCCGGGCACACCATCGTGGTGTGCGGCTATGGCTGGTGCGGGCGCGGAATCGCCGCACGCGCGAAGGGCGCGGGTGCCAACGTGATCGTTACCGAGATCAACCCCCTAAATGCGCTTGAGGCCGCCATGGACGGCTATCAAGTCATGCCCTTGCTCGATGCGGCATCGAGGGGAGACCTGTTCATCACGGTTACCGGCAACGCTCATGTGATCGACAGAGAGCACTTTGCCGTCATGAAGGACGGGGCAATCGTGGCCAACGCGGGCCACTTCAACGTGGAGATCAACATTCCGGCCCTACGCGAGCTTGCCACTTCTACATCAATAGTTCGGGAGCAGGTAGAGGAATTCGTGGTGGCCAACGGCAACCGGATTTCGCTGCTTAGCGACGGCCGCCTCGTCAATCTATCGGGTGCTGAAGGGCATCCCGCCAGTGTGATGGATATGAGCTTCGCCAATCAGGCATTGAGCGCGGAGTATGTGGCCAAGAACCATGCGCAGCTCGAGGATCGTGTCTATACTGTACCTACGGAGATTGATGCCGGTGTCGCGCGCCTCAAGCTCGATGCCATGAATCTTTCAATTGACGTGCTAACTCCGGAACAAGAGAAATACCTATCTTCTTGGGAAGAAGGAACATAAAAGCCACGCCGGCGCCTCCGTACGGCGCTACAGCGAACCATCAGGTATGTGAGGATGAGTAAGGAGACTAGAATGAGTTTGGGCATTGGCTCATCAGCCAAAGTACTATTCACATCTGAGTCAGTGACGGAAGGTCATCCTGACAAGATGTGCGATGCGATCTCGGACGCGGTGCTGGATGCATTCATCGAACAGTACCCCGAAGCGCGGGTCGCGTGCGAAACGGCTACAACAGCGGGGTTGATTGTGGTTCTCGGCGAAATAACGGCCAAGGCCAACGTAAATATTGCCGAGGTAGCCCGCGCCGTTGCCGGAGAGATCGGCTACACGTCGGAAGATTTTGGCTTAGACAACGAGACGTGTGAAGTGATTGTGTCCGTAAGAGAACAGTCATCCGACATTGCGCTAGGGGTGGACAAAGCTGGCGCCGGGGACCAGGGTATGATGATTGGCTATGCCTGCAATGAAACGCCGGAGCTCATGCCCGCGCCTATCATGTGGGCTCATAATCTCGTCCGCAAACTCACAGCGCTCCGCAAAGACGGGGCGCTTTCGTATCTCCGCCCCGACGGCAAGTCGCAAGTCACTGTCGAGTACAGTTATGGCAAGCCGGTTCGCATAGACACTGTCGTGCTATCCGCGCAACACCATCCGGATGTCGACCAGGAGACAATCCGCCGTGACCTCATCGAACACTGCGCCCGCGCCGTAATTCCTGCCAAGTGGCTGGATGACGATACGCGATTCTTAATCAACCCAACCGGAAGATTCGTCACCGGCGGGCCGCTGGGTGATGCGGGTTTGACCGGTCGCAAGATCATCGTTGATACGTACGGGGGGATGGCCCGCCACGGCGGCGGCGCGTTTTCCGGCAAAGACCCCACCAAAGTGGACCGCTCCGCCGCCTACGCTACGCGCTACGTGGCAAAGAACATTGTCGCGGCGGGGCTGGCCGATCGCTGTGAGATTCAAATCGCCTACGCCATTGGTACAGCGAATCCCGTTTCCATTATGGTAGACACCTTTGGGACGGGAAGAGTGGCTGATGACGAACTCGTCGCCATCATTCGCGATCACTTCGATCTTCGCCCGGCGGCAATCATCCGCGATCTGGATCTGCGGCAACCCATCTATCGCCAAACGGCAGCATACGGACACTTTGGGCGCCCTGACATCGACGTGCCGTGGGAACGAATTGACAAAGCGGAGCTGCTTCGCAACGCGGCCGGTAATCTCTCAGGCGCCACCACATAGCCCGCCGCTGCTGCGCCGGTCCGAAGTGCGCCTTTGCAACGTGGTGAGCAAGGCGCCTGTGGTGCCCGGCCATTTCCTTTAGCGGGACTGGTACCAGACATGGAAGACGCGCTGTACGGTCGTGAGCAACGTGAGTACCGCCAGCATCCATATGACGATCTCTAGCACAATACCTAGAGAGTCCGGGAACAACAACGCCAAGCCGAGCGCGATAACGCGTTCCGGACGCTGAAACCATCCTACGGTGCAGGAGAGTCCTAACCCCTCCGCGCGAGCGCGCGTGTAGCTCACCATCTGGGACCCTACAAGCATGAGCACGACGCCTAGCACAGTCTGGTCGTCTTGCCGGGCGAGAAAGTACCCGATCAACCCCAGGCAAATCGCAGCTTCAGACAGCCTGTCCAGGGTCGAGTCAAAGAATGCCCCGAAAGTGGTGCCCCGGTCACTCACCCGCGCCAGCGCGCCATCCAACATATCGAATGCACTGGCAACCAGCACGAGAAACGCGGCCCAGGGCCACATTCCCTGCCAGACCGCCGCAGCCGCCACGAGGCTAAGTACAAAGCCAAGTGTCGTGATTGTATTTGGCTGAATACCAATACGTGCGAGTGGGCGAACCAGCGCCTCCATGGCATTCTGCGCCCATGCACGGACGCCTGGATGAATCATGATATCCACCGCTCCCTTGACGCGCGCCGTACCCTCGTTTGGCATCTGCAGTCCAGGATCACCGTGCTCATTCCTTCCTCCGCCGTTCTACTCTTGCCCAGTCAAAGCGGCGGCTGCGCGGCCTTGCGCTGGCGATGGTCTCTTCATAGAACGCAACCAACTGAGTCGCGATCTTCTCCCAAGAATAGCCTTGCGCCGCGAGTAATCCCCTGGCGCCAGTCTCGTCGCGAAGCGATTCATGGCCAAGGAAGCGCATGAGCGCCCGAGCCAATGCTGCTTCATCTTGCGGGGGAACCAGCTCGCCGGCTCCTGTGCCATCCAGCACTCCACGATACCCTTCAATGCTGGACGCCACGACCGGCTTGCCGGCAGCCATGGCCTCGAGCAAAACGATGCCCTGGCTTTCGCCGCCGGTAGACGGCGCGCAAAACACATGGCATGACTTGTAGTAACGTACCTTCTCTTCTCTACTTACAAACCCGATGAAAAGCACATTCGACAAGCCAAGCTGAGTAACTCTCTTCTCATACTCGCCGCGCTGTTCCTCTGTGAACGCACCCACAACAATAAGGCGAACGTCATAGGTGCCGCTCTCCTGCACAATTCGCAGTGCCTGCAAAAGGTATGTCAATCCTTTGCGCTTCTCCAGCCGTCCGACAAACAGTATGTTGAGCATACCGTCATCTAGATTGGGAAAAGGAGGCAACGCGCTTTGGAAGAGCTGCATGTCGATGCCATTGGGAATGATGCGGTACCTGGCGGGGAAATAGCGTTCAATCAACTCGCGGGCCGCATCAGATACGGCAACCCGTCCCTGCAATCGATTGAAGTACCGCTTCAACAATGGTTTGCCGTAAAGATACGCGAAGTGGGAGCGCCGGTAAGTATGGAATGTCCCGACGTTTACTGTCCGGGAGTGACGGAGCACCGTGATAGGCAACGCCGGTGCGAGCGGCTCGTGCAGGTGCACCACGTCGAACCGCTCATTGGCGAGAATTTCCTTCACCTGACGCGAGAGCGTGAGCGAGAGCGAAATGCGCGCCACTGAGGCATTCGTCGGAACCCTGACGATCGTCTTCCCAACCCGGTAAAGGTTATCGTAGGGCAATTCTTCTTCAGGCTGGGATGAAGGCGCAAGTATGCGGACCTCATGCCCCATACCTTGAAACTGCCCATTGAGGTGACTGATGTGCTCGGTCACACCACCGGGATATGCATAGTCGTATGGTGAAACGAGGGCAATCTTCATGCTCCGCCTCACTTTCCGGGAACGAGCGTCTGTCCCAGCCAATCCGCATACCGTTGCATTTTGCGCCGAAAGTAGAGCATAGATTCATCTAGATCAAAGTACCCGCCGCATGCCACCGTCGTCTTGTGTTTGATTGCTTCCCGCACGTCATTGGCTGTCTTGCCGGGAAAGACGGTGTGCGCCTTGCCGATCCCCTCCAAAATGTGCGCGTCACTGCCGCCAACCTGAGGCAGGTCAAGTCTTTGCTGGATCTCTAGCGCCTTTTCGTAGCTCATCTTGCCCGCCGGGCTCGCGTTCATGACTTCAATAGCGTCGAACCAGTACCCTTTTCTCGCCAAGCGTTTGAAAGTGTACTGCCGAAAGCTTAGGGTCAACCAAGACATCGGGTGAGGAACAATCACCAATCCGCCCTGCTCTCGTATGGCATCGATGGTCCACTCAGCACTGCGCAAGACCGGAAACGCCGTCTCTACCCACAGACCTATGAGGTGGCCGTCGAAGGTGGATACCTCGATACCTGGGATCACCTCCACACCCGGAAATTGGTCGGCAAGCGCCTCCGCCTCAAGTGCGCCGTCAATTTCATCGTGGTCCGTGACCGCAAGAACCGCTATATCTGTCTCGGCACTCACATATTCCAGCATCTCATAGGGCGTGAACGTGCCGTCACTCGCCTTCGTGTGGATGTGCAAGTCCGCCTTGCTGGCAAGGGTCGGGTCTAACGATTCTTCTGGAGACGGTCGCATTCGCATACCCCTCCTACCTATGCCTGTCCCGTGCCGGGGGCCTCGGCGCAAAGAGGTCGGGCCCACATAGGACGAAACATGTACCACTGCTCCGGACACGAGCGAATCATCTCTTCCAACAATCCCGCAAGTTGCTGCATGGTGGCTTGAATGTCGCTCTTCTCATCGTCACTGGGAACGGCGTAAATGGGCGGGTAGACGGTGACAGCCAAGCCATTTCCCTCACTGCGCCGGCACTGACACATCACGAGCGGAGCTCCGGTGCGCAATGCCAGCGCGGCCGGGCCGGCGGGAAGAAACGCCTGACTCCCAAAAAATGTAACAGGAACGCCGCGGCCGCCCATCGGCCGATCAAACAGCAGTCCTACCACACGATTGGCTTGTAGTTGCCGCAACATGGCGCGCAGCCCGCTCTCCACCGGCACCGTATCGATACCTAAACGCTCACGCACTCTGCGCACGATCCAATCAATCGTCCCACTACCAAACTGGTCCACCGGAATCAGAACCGGAAATCGTTGTGCAAGCATTGCGCCGCCTAAGTCCCAGAGCCCAAAGTGACCGGAGAGAAAAATCACGCCCTTGCCTGCCTTCAGGGCCTCAGTGAGATATTCTTCCCCTTGAAACTCGCGCACCCGCTGCTCCAAGCGCTCTGGGGTCATCCGCATCCAGCTCAGAAAGTCGGCTAAGTACCAGCCGTAGTTCTCCATAGACTTCATGGCCACTCGCCGCGTATCCGGATGCAGCAACGGCTTTCCCAACACATGGGACATATTGGCCATTGCGTTTTCGCGACCAGTCCGCCAAACACGAAAGACCGCCCGGGCCAGCAGACTCGCCATGCGATACTTGATAGATTGCGGCAAAGCGCCGTCAAGTGTGGCGCCCGTTACTAACAAGAGCCGTCCTGTCAGGCCACTCATCGTCATGACACGAACTCTCAGCTATGACTGTTGCTCCCCGCCCTGGAGGACGTAGCCCGCATCATCACCGGTTCCGGCAATGAATTCCTCGAGCATTTCCCGCGCCCGCTCATCAGTAATCTGCTGTGGGGGCGACTTCATGAGATAGGCCGACGCCGCGACCAATGTGCCGCTGAGACTGCGGTCGAGCCCGATTTTGGCCAGGCGCACGGCATCGATGACCACACCCGCCGAATTCGGTGAGTCCCACACCTCCAGCTTGATCTCTGCCCGCAGTGGGACGTCGCCAAAGGCCTTACCGTTCATATGAATGTATGCCCACTTGCGGTCCTGCAGAAACGGCACGTGGTCGCTGGGACCAATGTAAACGTTGCCTTCGCCGGGATCGTAATCCAACAGCGAGGTTACCGCGTTCGTCTTGGATTCCTTCTTGGAGCTCAAACGAGAGCGCTCCAACATGTTGAGAAAGTCGGTATTGCCTCCGACGTTGAGCTGGCTCGTCTCCTCCAAGCGTACACCGCGGTCCCGGAAGAGCCGCGCCAAGGTGCGATGGACAATCGTTGCCCCAACCTGGGACTTGATGTCATCGCCAACAATTGGGACCCCTGCTTCATGGAAGCGCCGCTGCCAGTAGGGCTCACGGCCGATAAAGACCGGAATGCAGTTCACGAAAGCGCAACCGGCGCGCAATACCTGCTCCACGTACCACTTCGTCGCTTCTTCGCTGCCTACCGGCAGATAACTTACGAGGACATCCGTGCCGGTGTCTTTCAAAATGCTCACAATATCGTCCGTGGACCCGGGCGCTTTGTGCACGACCTCGCTGAGATACTGACCGATACCATCGTGGGTCATGCCGCGATGGACCGACACGCCGAGCGGCTCTACCTCCGAAAACTTGATCGTGTTATTCGGTGGCTGCCAGATCGCCTCGCCAAGCTCCTTGCCAACCTTGTTTTCGTCAACGTCAAAGGCGGCGGAAAACTCAATGTCGCTCACGTGATAATCACCCAGCCGCACGTGCATGAGACCGGGAACGAAATCCGTGTCCGCTGCGTTTCGGTAATATTGGACCCCTTGAATCAGAGACGACGCGCAGTTTCCCACGCCGACTATCGCCACCCGTACCTTACTACTCACCGGTACTTCTCTCCCTAAGTTTGTTGCAATTCTTCCTGTCGACTCTTGTGTGTGCAATCTCCACGGCGCACACACCCATGTCCTCCGCTAGGTTTCGTCGCTCTAGCTAAGACGAACTCGCAGTCTGCTCAGCGAGCGCCGCCTCCGTATCCTGTTCGGTTGCCAACAGATCGTCTAGTCCCTGGGAGACCTGCTGGAATCCGGTCCGGTTCAGCGCGTAGTGCACCTGTCGCCCGTCCTTCCGCGCATCCACCAGGTTGGCACGGCGCAAAATGCTCAAGTGCCACGAAAGCAAGGGCTGGCTAAGCCGTATTTGCACCCGCAATTCGGTCACCGTCATGCTCTCTTCAGCGGCCAGGAGATGAAGAATCTCCAAGCGAGAACGACTGGCAAGCGCGCGAAGTTGCCTGCTGAGGTCTCGAACCGGTTGCATTACTACTCCTCGTCAAACATGCGACCATCACACAAATAATATATCAATTATCGTTGAAGTGATTTTTCTTTATATTATCTTCTTCTCATGCTTACGTCAATTGAATCTAACGTTGACCGTGTGTGACCTGCGTTGATAGACTGGACTTGCACAAAGTCTGCGGTAATTCAATCAGTCTCTTCGCCTAAGCGAATAGAAGGTAATCATTGCAGAGAGCCATTTACCTGGACTATGCGGCAACTACTCCCGTCGATCCCCAAGTTGCGGAAACTATGATGGGTTTCTTGGGAACTGACGGGATATTTGGCAATCCAGCTTCACGTACACACCGCTTTGGTTGGGAAGCCGAAAAGGCGGTTGAAAACGCCCGCCAGGAATTGGCGGGTCTAATCAATGCCGAACCAGATGAAGTCATCTGGGCATCGGGAGCCACAGAATCGGACAACTTGGCAATCAAAGGTGTGGCCAATGCTTACGCTGACCGTGGGCGGCATATAGTTACTTCGACAATTGAGCATAAAGCTGTACTCGACTCATGTCGTTATTTGGAGGGCCAAGGGTATGATGTCACGTACCTAAAGCCGAGCATTGATGGGGTCATTAGTCCTGACCAAGTAAGTGCAGCCCTACGGTCTGATACGATCTTAGTCTCTCTGATGCACGTCAACAATGAGCTTGGAACTGTAACTGACATACAGGCCATTGCGGAAATCACTCGTGAACGCAAGATCCCCTTCCATGTTGACGCCGCACAGAGTGCGGCACGCCTGACGCTAGACATGCAAAGTATCCAGGCTGATCTCTTATCCCTGAGTGGTCACAAAATGTACGGTCCTAAAGGTATCGGGGCGTTGTATGTTAGGCGCAATCCACGGACACGGCTGGAGGCCCAGATACATGGCGGAGGACACGAACGCGGCATGCGATCGGGAACTCTACCAACCCATCAGATTGTAGGTATGGGTGAGGCAGCCCGCCTTGTGAGAGAGCAGTTCGAGAGTGATCTCAGCAGAATATGTCTCTTGTCGAAGCGACTCATGGGTCGTCTTAGCCTGATAGAGCAACTCTCAGTCAACGGAAAACGCAGACATTGTGTGCCAGGTATTATAAATGTGACAATTGCATCCGTTGAAAGTGAGTCGCTGATCATGATGCTCAAAGGTAATATAGCCATATCTACTGGGTCTGCGTGTACTTCGGCAAGTGTAAAGCCCTCTCACGTCCTGATGGCGCTTGGAGTGGATGAAGAAGCCGCACACAGTTCTCTTCGTCTCAGTCTCGGTAGGTTTACCACTGTTGAAGAGATAGACTATGCGGCTGAACAGATCACGGGCGCCGTAGACGAATTGCGCAGTATTTCTCCCACTTGGATTGAACATCGCAACAGGATAGAAGCATGAGTACTGCATACAGTGACAGTGGTGGGCCGGCTCCTCACAGTATCACCGACCAGCTCGCCTCCGTGCGCGAAGTAATTCAGACTGAGTATCGCAAGAACCACTCCGATCCTTGGATCGTCGCTTATTCTGGGGGCAAAGACTCGACTTTGCTGATGCAGTTGGTTTGGGAGATGCTCTTATCGCTTGATCCGGAAGAGCGCCATCGCATGGTCTATGTCGTAGCCAACGACACGCTGGTCGAATCTCCCCTTGTCATCGAGCATTTGAAGAATAGCATCGATGTCATTCGCCGAGCGGCAGAGGGGATGGGATTGCCTATTGCCACACAAATCACCAAACCCTATGTAGACCAAACTTTTTGGGTCAATGTTATAGGACGCGGTTATATTCCGCCGACGCGCAACTTTCGCTGGTGCACGGACAGGATGAAAATACAGCCCACAAATCGCCTAATTGAGGAGCTTGTTGCCCGGCACAAGCGCGCAATCTTGCTTGTGGGAACACGTCGTAGCGAGTCGCAGACCCGCCGCCGCAACATGCAGAAGCATCGCGTGAGGGCCAATGAGATGAATCCGCACAGTTCGATCAAAGGGTGTCGTATGTTTGCGCCGCTTGCGGACTTACAAGACGACGACGTGTGGATGATTCTGATGCAGAGAAAGCCGCCTTGGGGCGGTTCCCATCGTAACCTAATAACACTGTATCGCAATGCTGGTGGCGGGGAGTGTCCGCTTGTATTGACCAAAGAGGATGCGCCATCATGCGGTACAACCTCGCCCCGCTTTGGCTGCTGGACTTGCACTGTCGTTACGAAAGATAGGAGCATGCGCGGGACAATAGACTCTGGCCATCCTGAGCGCGACAAATTGGAAGAATTATTCAATTTCCGAGAGTGGCTAATTGAACTTCGCGAAGACGATGCAAACCGTTTACCAGTGCGCCGTGACGGACGTACAAAGACCCGTGTTGACGGGTCCCGAGTTTTTGGGCCGTTTCGGCTTGAAGTTCGTCGGAGGATTTTAGTTCGATTACAGGAAATTGAAGCACAGTTTGGAGAAGAGCTGATTTCCCAGTCTGAGATTGAATTCATCGAGGATATTTGGTGGCGCGATAGAACCAGAGAAGAAGGGCGTCTTGCCCTAATTGAACAGCTCAATATGGAAACAGTATGAATTCTCCGAGTTCTACGCCAACAGTCGTCAAAGTCGAGTCTTCAGTGCTCTCCCTGCTCTTTCACAAGGGCAGGTTTCAAGTCCCCTGGCACCAGAGGTACTACGACTGGAAGAGAGAGCACGTAAGTGAATTGCTAATGGACCTTGAAGAAGCGTTTAGAGAACAGCGTGATTGTTACTTTCTTGGTGCCGTAATGCTGGTAGAAAGGTCCGATGGTCTTTGGGAGATCAACGACGGTCAGCAACGAATGGTTACTTACTCTCTTATCTGCGCCAAGTTAGCACGCACATTTGGTGACAATGGCGATCCGTTACGTGAAGCATTGGCACTCAGGGTTCTCTTTGATTTGAATGAGAACCATACCCAAAACCTCACTGCTGGGGATAGTCTTGTTCCGAGGCTCACACCACCGCGAAATGACAAAAACCGATACTATCAGTTGATTCGCGGTAGAGACATTAGTCCAAATGGAAATCTCACGGACGCATGGGGTGAGATAAACACATATCTAGCGTCTATGGATACCGAGAAAGCCAAGGATTTCTTTGACTTCGTGCTCAGAAAACTAGAGGTCGCGTGTCTATACGTACCAAGAAAGCTCGACCCAAGCTCAGTTTTTGAAACGCTCAATGCCAGAGGTAAGCCACTGAGCCAACTTGACCTCATTCGCAATCACTTCTATTCCTTCTTTAGTGGTCAGGATACAAACCCGCGCAGGGAAACAGTTCATGACAGCCTGGAAAGTGTACGAAGTCAACTCTCTGCAGACTCGAAATCGGCTGAATATTTTCGTTGCTTCCTTCAGTGCAAATACGGCTTCTTGAGGAAGGACCGTTTCTACCGTGAGATGAAAGCAAAGATTAAGGCCGACTGCGGCAGCAAGAGTGCGCAAAGTTTGAGCAACTATGTGTTTGACTTAGTAGAGAACCTTTCTCGAAAGGACAAAGTTGAGCTATTTCGCACAATCTCGGCGCCTAGCGAGAATGACTCTTTAATCGAAAGCTTCACCAAAGACTCCAGGAAGAATAGGTCTTCGAGGCTAAAGAAGAGAGAGTCTCCTCGAGAGTTATTTGCATTGCTTTGTGATCTCAAGAGATATACAGTCACGCAGCCGATTGTATACGCATTGCTACTTAAATACGTGCGGGAGGCTGATGGAAGAAAGAAGCCCTCTGTTGCGCGCCAAGTACACGAAAGATTGCATGTGCTGACCTCGTTTGTGATGCGCACAGCATTTGTGGCAAAGAAGTTCGAATCATCGCACTTTGAAAGTGCGTTCTCGGCCTTAGCGAAACAGATTTTGGACGGAGATCCTTTGAATTCCGTTCCATTTAACTCAGCGCTTGAGGAAAGCGATGAGCAGAGCATCTTCGATGATACGGTGTTTATCGAGAGGATGAAGCAAACTGTCACACGCCAGCCCGCATATGCAAAGCGCCTGTTACTCGGACTTGCATACTATCAGCAGCCGGACAGTGTGGTGATCAACGAGCGGCGATACACGGTGGAGCACATTCTACCTAAATCAGATTCCTATATTTCAGGATGGCCAAAATTCGATCTAAGCGACCACGCAGACTATGTTGACAGGATTGGTAACCTCACTCTACTAGCGAATGCAGAAAACAGTCCCAGGCCAAATGATAATCGCAGCTTTTCTCGCAAGAAGGACATCTATAAGAGTAGTGCTATTCTGATGTCACGGGAGATTTCCCAAGTTAACGACTGGTCTCCTGCGGAGATTGAAAGGCGGCAAGACCGATTGGCCAAGCTCGCCTCTGAAGTTTGGCGTCTACCTAATGTACAATGAAGATGCATAGGAGAACAGTTTCCCACTGGTCATATAGCGCTATTCAGCAGATTCCAATGGAAACTGTCGGGGTCTACGCTTTTTGGTGCCGTACGAATGGGAAGTGCATCTACGTTGGTAAAGCGAGGGAACGCCCAATTCGAGAGCGTCTTAGAGAACATTGGAACAGGTCTCACAATGAATCCTTGAGGCTATGGCTTGAAGCTTTTGGCGAAATTTTGGACGTATGTTATATCTCAGTTGAAAGAGGTAAGATCGACGCGCTTGAGCGACGCCTGATAAGAATGTGGAATCCTGAAGCAAATGTGCAATATAACACTCGTTGAGGGAGACTAGAGTATGGCGACACCTGTGGCAGCTATGAAGGCCCGACTGGGCGATACTGACTACTTTATCCTTTCAATGAAAGCCAAAGAGTTATCCGACAAGGTTGTAATTCCCCGAGAATCGGAAGAATGGAAGGCACTGTCCATAGAGGAACGCTACCAAAGGGAAATTGCCTACAGTCGGGTCAAGCAGCACATTGCCCCATATCTTGCTAACAACAAGTCCCGGTTTTTTGGAGCAATAATTGTCGCCGCGGAGAATTTCGAGGATACCTTTGAATTTCAGGCCCTGTCCGACGTGACCACGCGGGGATTAACGGGTTGGCCCAAGGCAGAGACTAACAAAATTGGTCTTCTTACGTTTAGCGGTGGTGAGGTACTTTATCCTCTTGACGGACAACATCGTGTAAAGGCGATCAAGTTCGCCATCAGCGGACGCGACGAACAGGACAAAGAGATCGATAAGATTGCATTTCCTTGCTCAGAACTCGCGCAGGAGGACGTTACTGTAATACTTGTACCATTCGAAAGAAAGAAAGCACGTCAAATCTTCACGCATGTAAATCTCCATGCTAGAAAACCGACGACTGGGCAGAATATCGTTACAAATGACGACGACGTTGTAGCTATACTTGGGCGTGAAATTGCTAATGATCTAGTCGGTGCCCGGCTGGTCAAGTTTCAAAGCAATACCTTGACCGAAAGAGACTACCATTTCACCACACTTTCAACCATTTACAACTGCAACGAAGCTATTATCACTGCTATAACGGGTCAAAAACTTAAGCCAGCAGACAAAGCCCAACTTCCAAAACCTGAGAAGACAAGAATGTATCGGAATGCAGTAAGGCAAGTTTGGGCGCAGTTGCTTGAAGGCATAGAGGCCTTTAGAGATGCCCTCAACGACAAGGAAATCACAGGTGACGAAAAGCGATGCGAAATTCGAATGGAAAGTCTACTTGGTAAACCTGTCGCACAGGAGTGTTTGGTGCGTACCTATTTGCGCCTAGTAGATCCATCGACCAATCTCTCAAAGCAAGAGGCCTGCGATAACCTTAACAAATTACCTTGGGCGATTACCGCAGACAACTTGAGGGTGTGGGATCGCGTGCTCTGGATGGGCGGAACAGATGGAAAGATCGACACAAAGAACCGCAATTTAGCAACAGATTTGATAGCCTACTTTGCCGGGGAGAAGCTCAGCGATGAAAGCAAAGCCGAGTTGCTAGAAAAATACCGTGCGCAATTTCCAGATACCGAGAGGGAAGGCAAAGATCTGCCCCCAAGGTATGTAAACTGACCTGGGACTCAAAGCCGCTCTCGCCACTTTCCCCATGTTTTCTAGCTCTCGTTCTTGTACCTGGGTCTCAGCTAGCATAGAGCCAACATGCGAGTGGCACTAGCGCACGATTACTTCTTTGCCCTGGGGGGCGCCGAGCAGACCGTGGCGGTCATGCACGGGCTTTGGCCCCAAGCGCCCGTATACACTTCTTTCATAGACCGTGGCACGTTCCCGGTGGACGTGACCGCGTGGGACATGCGGACCTCGTTTCTCCAGCGCATTCCTCATCCGGCGCGCGTGCAAAAGCTGCTCACACCGCTCTACCCGCTTGTTTTTCGCAGCTTTGACATGGAGCCGTTCGACGTGGTCATCTCATCGGCCAGTTTCGCCGCGAAGGGCATTCCACGGCGGCCAAACACCTTGCACATCAGCTACTGCTATACGCCCCCGCGCTTCCTTTGGGGCATGACACCGGCCACAGACCGCAGTCAGATGTCCCGGCCGCTCCGCAGCCTCGACGCCTTGCTCCGCCCGCCTTTGCGTCGTTGGGACCTTTGGGCGGCGGCGCAGCCGCACCATCTGGTGGCGATCTCGCGCACCGTGGCGGCACGCATTCGCCGCGTCTACGGCATCGAGGCGCCCGTCATCTATCCGCCCGTCGCCACGGGCCGCTTTGGCTCGCAGCCCTGCCGCGATGACGGGTATTATGCATTTGTAGGGAGGCTGGAAGCCCACAAGCACGTGGACCTCGCAGTCGCTGCCGCTCAGGAAGCGCACGTTCCCTTGCGCGTGATCGGCGACGGTCCTCTACGAGAGACTCTGACCAAATCGGCGCCAGCCAACGTATCAATCCTTGGCTGGCTGCCGGAGCAGGAGTTGGCCGCACAACTTGCCGGCTGCCGTGCCCTGCTCTTTCCGGGTGAAGAGGACTTTGGCATCGTCATGGTGGAAGCCCTGAGCGCCGGCAAGCCCGTCATCGCCTTTGGCGCGGGCGGCGCAACCGAAATCGTGCAGCCGGGCGTAAACGGCGTGTTCGTACCGGAGCAGTCCGGGACCGCGTTTGCACAAGTGCTCCGGGACTTCGACCCAGATCGATTCGCACCTGACGTATGCCGCAAAACTGCCGCACGTTTTGACGAATCTGTGTTTGCCGGCAAGTTCAAGGAATTCGTCGAAGCAAAGTGGACTGAGTTCAAACAGGACATTCAAGACAACTAGGAGCTATCCCATAGAACTGTCCGCTAAGCCAAATCGTGATTCAACCTTTCGGCACGCTTGTGCTGAGTACTTCGACAAGCTCAGTACAGGTTTTGTCGCAGTGCTCAGGACCGCCAAGGTCTTCGCCCAGTACTCAGCACGAACAGTTTCCTGCCTATTCCCTTCACCCTGAGCCTGTCGAATTCCGTTCGTCCTGAGCCTGTCGAAGGGCAGGTCTACACAGAGCCATGTACATTCGAGGCAAGTTCCTATCAAAACGAACGATAGCAAACCCACCAGTGCCACAGTGCTGGGCGTGCGCGTGGACTGCGTAACCGTATCCCAGGCGCTCGACCGTTGCGTACAGTTGCTCAACACCGACGGCCACCACCAGGTGGTCACGCTCAACTCTGAGTTCGTGATGTACGCCCAGCACGACGCTTCCTTTCGCGCGCTTGTTCGCGAGACCGACCTCGTCGTACCGGACGGCGCCGGCATCGTGTGGGCTGTACGCCGCCAAGGCAAAGCCAATATCGAACGCGTGACGGGCGTTGACTTGATGCAAGATCTTTGTATCCAGGCCGCTCAGCAGCAAATAGCTGTGTTTCTACTCGGCGCGGCTCCTGGGATTGCCGCACAAGCGGCAGCAACGTTGCAAGCAAAGATACCCGGCCTCGTGATCGCCGGCACGGCCGTCGGCGCACCTGATCCCGATCAAGCGCCCGGACTCTGCGCGCAGGTCCGCGAGTCAGGCGCTGGCATGCTCTTCGTTGCCTTTGGCTGTCCGGCGCAGGATTTCTGGATTCAGAAGTACCAGGAGAAAACTGGCGCGCGCTTGGCAATGGGCGTCGGCGGGAGCTTTGACTATGTCTCCGGCACAGTGGCGCGCGCTCCACTTTGGATTCAGCGGATGAACCTTGAATGGTGCTATCGTTTGGTGCGGCAGCCCTGGCGCTGGCGCCGCCAGCGTGTGCTCATCGCCTACCTGTGGAAAGTCTTGCGTGAGAAATAGTCTCGATGAGCCGAGCGGTGTGGGCGGCTATAATGCACCTTGGATGCTGTCCGATCGCTCGCAATTCCAGCATGCGCACTGAGTGATCCCAGTAACGCGCACCAATGATGAGAACCGATGAAAGTCCCCACCCAAGAGGACACACGAATACACAATGAGGTGCTGGTAGTTGGCAGCATCAACACAGACCTCGTGGTGACGGTGCCAGCGCTCCCCCAAGCGGGAGAGACCGTGCTCGGCGACGACTTGCAGCGAATTGGCGGTGGCAAGGGAGCCAATCAGGCAGTAGCTGCCGCGCGCTTGGGGGCGCGCACCGCTTTCCTCGGCTGCATCGGCGCCGACGCGTTTGGCAATGCGCGCAAGGCAGAGCTAGAGTCTTACGGTGTACGCGTTGACTCTGTAATTGAAGACCCTGTTCGCCCGACGGGAACGGCGCTCATTCTCGTGGACTGCCATGGTGAGAATGCCATTGCCGTCTCCCCTGGCGCCAACGCCGCGCTCACGCCGTCTCATATTATTGACGCGAAGGCGCTCTTTGCGCACAGCAGCGTGCTCGTCTGCCAACTTGAAATCCCGCTCGATACGGTACGTACCGCCCTTGAGCAGGCCCGCGCACACAACATGGCAACCATATTGAACGCCGCACCCGGCACCGCCGAGGCAGCGGCTCTACTGCCTTTGACAGACATACTTGTCGTGAATCGAGCAGAGGCCGCGAGTCTTGTCGGCCGTCCGGTGCAGACGGCAGCCGCAGCGCAGGTGGCCGCCCAAGAGCTAAGCAAACACGTTCGGCGCGCAGCCGTCCTTACACTTGGCGCGGAGGGCAGCATCCTTGCTACACATGACAGTGTGTCGCACGTCCCGGCCTGGCGGGTGCCTACGGTTGACGCCACTGCCGCGGGTGACGCCTTTGTCGGCGCGTTGGCAGCAGCGCTCGCGCGCGGTGAAGAGCTAGCAGACGCCGCCCGCTACGCCACAGCGTCGGCCGCAATCGCAGTCGGCCGTTTCGGCGCGCAACCGTCGCTGCCTACCGGCCATGAAGTCGCCGCTTTTCTCGCTCATCCGCCTCTTGCTGAACGCGCCAGCGGCTGCCAACATGAGGAGAGGAACTGCACGTGAACGTTCCACTGGAGGCGCTCCGATGACAACACCTCAATGGCAAGACGCCCTGGAGCGCTTTGCAACCCAGCGGATTCTCGTAATTGGCGACATGGTAGCCGACGAGCACATCTTTACGCGCGCAAGCGGCATGTCGCGCGAAGCGCCGTTGCCGGTCCTGCATTATGTAGACCGAAAGCTCGTTCCCGGAGGGGCAACGAACGTTGCTCGCAATGCCCGCGCGCTCGGTGCGGAAGTTTGGGTGTCGGGCGTAATCGGGAGCGACCACGTAGGGCGCGATCTCCGACATTTGCTGGAGAATGACGGCATTCACTGTAGTCAGCTTCTTGCCGCAGAGGATCGCCTAACTTCAACCAAGACCCGCATTTGGGCCGGCGGTGACCAGCAACCCGTGCAGCAGCAGGTCTGCCGCATTGATCGCGTCGAGAGAGACGCCGTCTCGTCAGACCTGTGCCAGCGGATTATTTCGGGGCTGCGGGACCGCATTGCTCAAGTCGACGCTATTGTCGTGGCCGACTACGAAATAAGTATGATCGACGATGCCGTTATCGAGGCAGTCCTAAGCCTTGCCCGCGCAGAGGGCAAGCCGGTGACCGTGGACTCACACGGCAACCTCACGCGCTTCCCCGGAGCCCACACATTCACGCCAAACCAACCGGAAGTGGAGTTCACGCTGGGACGAGCGCTTCAGTCAATTGCGGAATTGGAAGAGGCGGGAGCCGACCTACTCCAGTTACTCGAGACAAGTGTGCTGCTTGTAACTCGCGGCAATGAGGGCATGTCGCTCTTCACCGAGAGTACGGCCCCCTGTCACATACCGGCCCTGGGCGAGGACCGGGTGATCGATCCCACGGGTGCAGGCGATACGGTCTCAGCGGTGCTCACGCTGGCGCTGCTGGCTGGTTTGCCGCCTACTCGCGCTGCTATGCTGGCAGCAGCAGCAGCAAGCATCGTGGTGCGCAAGCTCGGCGCGGCGATACCTACCCATGCTGAAATTCTGGCGGTGCTGGCATCTGTGGAAGGCCCGGGCACGTGACAGCAGCAAAGATCCTTTCCGAATCAGAGCTGCAGCGCCAGGTCGACGCCCTCCGGCAACAAGGGAAGGTTGTCGTCTTTACCAATGGCTGTTTCGACCTGCTCCACGCGGGCCACGTCGCCTACCTGGAGCGCGCGCGAGCCCTTGGCGATGCACTCGTCGTCGCTGTCAATAGTGATCGATCCGTGCGCGCGCTCAAAGGGCCGACACGTCCCATCACTCGTGCCCGAGACAGGTCTCGTCTACTTGCGGCGCTGGCGTGTGTGGATTGGGTGATCGTCTTCGACGACGATACGGCGGAACGCTTGCTAAGCAAGCAGCAACCCGACATTTATGTCAAAGGCGGAGACTACACGCGTTCCGAGCCGGTCGAAGCCGCCACGGTCAGAGAGTATGGCGGCAGCGTGCGAATTCTGCCGTTCACTGCAGGGTACAGCACGACCGACCTCCTGCAGCGTATCATTGCCAATGAAGAAGCGTAGCGAATAAGACCCACCACAGAAAAAGGAGATGAACGAATCGTGGCGCAACGAACCCTTGTAATTATTAAGCCGGATGGCGTCCAACGCGGGCTCGTCGGGGAGATCCTGGGCCGCTTCGAACAGCGCGGCCTCAAGCTCGTCGGACTGAAGCTTATGTCGGTCGATAGATCTCTTGCCGAAGTCCACTATGCCGTACACCAAGAGAAGCCGTTCTTTGCCGACCTGATTGAATTCATTACCGCCGCCCCCGTAGTTTGCGCCGTGATAGAGGGTCCCGAGGCGATTGCGGTGGTGCGGAGTCTGGTAGGAGCCACGCGGTTTACCGAGGCCGAGCCGGGTTCAATTCGGGGCGACTTTGCCCTTGACCTCACGATGAATCTGATTCATGCCTCCGATGCCCCCGACACTGCGGATAAAGAGGTCAATCTCTTCTTCCAACAGGATGAATTGGTGGACTACACACGGGATGGCGATCGCTGGATTACAAGCTAAGAGTTGGCCGGCAGCACTGTCGGCTCAGTGGCGCGCGACCGGAAGACGACGATTCAGCTGAGTCAGGCGCGATCTGCGCACTCTTACATATGCCCCCGCTGCGACGGCCCGACAATTAGTGTTGAGTTTCAATACTAGAGCCGCGCAAGAACGACAGCAGCAGATGATCCCGCCAGCAAGCAACGCATCGCCCAATTTGCCCTATAGTTGAGGCAGTTGGCTACACCGGTATCCGTCATTGGAAAAAGGGGAAAGGAACATCGCATGAAAGACCAACGACCGAATATCATCCTCTATACCACCGACCAGCAACGGGGCGACCACCTCGGCATTGCCGGCCATCCGGTGATTGAGACGCCCAATGTGGACGCGTTCGTCGAGCACGGGGCTTACTTTCCCAACGCGTATACGGAGATTCCCTCCACGACCGGCGCAAGGCGCATTATGCATGGGGGTCAGCGCAGCTACGATTGCGGCCTGATTGGCTACTCCGCGTCAGAGTGGCACGAGCCAAACACCCTGGCGGCGGTGCTGGCCGATGCCGGGTATCACTGCATCAACGTCGGTTGGCGCAACATGCACCCACGGCGCAAGCTCTACGGCTTCCACACGGTCATCCCTCACGAAATTCGCGAGGGAGAGGATGACTATTGGGACTGGCTCCGCCAAGAGCTTGGCCCGTACGCCCACGAGCGCACGGTCGGATCGGATGCCAATGGTTGGCTGGCGCGTCCCTGGATATACGAAGAGCGCTATCACTGCACGAACTGGACCGTAGACGTGACGATTGAGCAGATCAGAAAGCGCGATCCTACGCGACCCGTCTTTGTCTGGTGCTCGCAACTCCGTCCTCACTCCCCATATGACCCACCGCAATTCTTCTGGGACATGTACATCAACCGGCAACTGCCGGAGATTCCCGTTGGCGATTGGGCTGAGCGGTACAACGTGCCCCAGCCCGGCCTGCCTCGCCAAGCGTGGTACGGCCGGTTGACTGACGAACAGTTGCAGCGCATGCGGGCAGCGTACATGGGCTGCATCACCCACCTCGACTATCAGCTCGGCTACTTGCTGGAACTCGTGCAAGGGGCGTTGGACCGCAATCTCATGATCGTATACACGGCGGACCACGGCGATATGATGGGCGACCACAATTTACTGCGCAAGTGCTACGCATATGAAGGATCGGCCCGCATTCCATTTGTCATCAAATATCCGAATAGCCTCGACGTGCCGTCCGGTACGTTCGAGCATCCGGTCGGGCTGCAAGACGTCATGCCGACGATTCTCGAGGCAACCGGCACGCCTATCCCCGATTCCGTGACCGGCACGAGCGTTCTGAAAGCGGCGCGCGGCGAACCGTGGCGCGAGTACGTTCACGGGGAGCATTCGCCAGTCTACAGCGAGGACAATGCTGTGCAGTACCTCACCGACGGTAAGGAGAAGTACCTCTGGTTCCCCGTGCGCGGTGAAGAACAGTTCTTCGACCTTGCCAACGACCGTCAGGAACTTCACGACAGGGCGAATGATCCGGCCTATGCCGATCGTGTATCGCTCTGGCGCAACCGCCTCATAGACTACCTGGGAGAGCGCGGGGACGGCTTTTCCGATGGAGAAAAACTGCTGGTCCGTCCTGAAGGCTACGGCCCGGAGGCAGATCAGCCTGCGGCGGTCTGAGCGCAAGAGCCGGAGATGTCAACCGACAGTTACTCTCGGGTTTGCCCGGAGCAGACAATGCGGGCGTAGTCTTCCGCACGCCAACTGTGGGAGCGAAATCTTCGGCGCACTATCAGTGCGAACTTAGTTCTCGGCGCACAAACGGTGCCGGCGTATTCGCGCTATACTAAGCCCTAGTCTGCGAAATGGTCACGTTGGCTCACTGTCTTGATCCGCTGCACGGAGGTCACTGCCATGGCCGGCACAGCCGCATTCGATCCCATTACCTTCGAAGTCGTGCGCCATGCGTTGACTGAGGCCACGGAAGAAATGGCGGTCGCGCTCCGGCGCAGCGCCTACTCCACAAACATCAAGACCCGCGCCGACTTCTCCTGCGCCTTCTTTGACCGCGACTTGAACGTCGTGGCCCAGGCGTTTTGCCAAGCAGTGCATCTTGGCTCCCTCGTGCACCTGGTGCCGATTGCCATCCGCGCCTACGGGCCGGAAAACCTCAACCCGGGCGACGCCATTCTCTGCAACGATCCCTATCTCGGCGGGGTGCATTTGAACGACATTAGCCTCATCTCGCCGGTGTATTGTGATGGCGAGCTCTTCGGCTATGTAGCGAATATGGCGCATCACGTGGACGTGGGCGGCGGCGCGCCGGCCAGTGTCGGCGCGTTTCGCGAAGTCTACCAGGAAGGCATCATCATTCCGCCGGTCAAGCTTGTCGCAGCCGACGAGATCGTTGATGACGTGTTCCGGCTCATCCTCGGCCAAATCCGCTCCAAGCGGGAGACAGCCGGCGACTTTCGCGCCCAGATCGCGGCCAACACCACCGGCACGCGGCGCTTGCGTGAGCTGATCGCGCAGACCGGACTCGACACGGTAAATGAGTACATCCAGGAATTGATGACCTATGCCGAGCGCCGCACGCGTGCCGAAATCGCCAAGCTGCCGCAGGGCGAGTTCATGGCCGACGGCTACGTGGACAACGACGGCTACACCGATGAGCCCGTACGCCTGGTTGCCAAGATAGTTATCGACGAAAACGGCGTTTTGTTCGACCTCAACGGCTGCGACCCGCAACGCCGCGCACCGGTGAACTCTACGTTTGCGCAGACCTTTTCCGCCTGCGCTTACAACCTGAAGTGCCTCATGGACCCCGACATCCCACCCAACCAAGGGTTTTACCGCATGGTGCGCATCGAAGCGCCGGAGGGCACCGTTGTGAACTGCCGCCCGCCCGCTCCTGTGGTGGGAGGCTGGGAGACCCACGCGCGCCTCAACGACGTTATCTTCAAGGCGCTGGCGCCCGTGCTGCCGGAGCGTTCGCCCGCGGGAGGCAAAGCGATGCAGTGCCACGCCGGTTTCGGCGGCATCGATCCGCGCAACGGCGAGTACTACTGTTTCCTTGAAACCCTGGCCGGTGGGTACGGCGGCAGATTCCAAAGCGACGGTCCGGATGCCGTGCAAACCCACGGCCAAAACACTGAAAACGCCCCGATCGAAGAAACTGAACGCTACTATCCGGTGCGCATCTTGCGTTATGAGCTTGTAGACGACTCAGAAGGTCCGGGTAAGTTTCGCGGCGGACTGGGCCTGCGCCGCGACTATGTCTTTCCCGATCATGACGTAACCTTCACCGTGCTTGCCGATAGAGACAAGGCGGGTCCCTGGGGGCTGTTTGGCGGCGAAGCCGGCCGCCCCGCCTTCTACCTCCACAAACGAGAAGGCGCAACGGAACATCTGAGCTCCAAGACGACAATTGACGTCCGTCCCGGTGAAGTCATCCGCTATGAGACCTGCGGTGGCGGCGGTCACGGCCCGCCCTGGCAGCGGGATCCGGTACGGGTGCTCAATGACGTGCGGCAAGGGAAAGTCAGCCGCGAGCGTGCGAGCGCAGCCTATGGAGTAGTCATCGACCCAGAGCAATTGACGGTGGACACCATTGCAACCGATGCGTTGCGCGCGGCCATGCAGGGGGAAAACCCCCAAGACGAGCATAGTGCGAGGGGGAGTGACGCGTGAGTGCGGCAAAATTTCGGCTCGGCGTTGACATTGGTGGTACGTTCACCGACGCCGCATTGATGGATGAGAGCACCGGCCGTCTTTGGAACGCCAAAGTTTCCTCGACCCCAACCGACCCGGCGCAGGGCTTTCTCTCCGCGACCCGGCGCATTCTGGAAGATTCCAAGTTGGCTCCCGCGTCTCTGCGCTACGTCGTCCACGCGACCACCGTGGCGACGAATGCCATCATCGAGGGCAAAGTCGCGCCCACTGTGCTTATCACGACCGAGGGCTTTCGCGACATCCTGGAGATTGCCCGCCAGATTCGCCCCTCGCTCTATGACACGCAATTTGAGAAACCCACACCCCTCGTGCCGCGCGATCGATGCTATGGTGTGCGCGAGCGCCTGGACGCTAACGGCGCCGTCATCACGCCATTGGACGAAGACGCCATTCCGCACATCGCAGCCATCGTCAAGGAAGCGGCGGTAGAGTCCATAGCCGTCTGCTTCTTGCATTCCTACCTAAACTCGCAACATGAACAGCGCGTCGGTGAATTACTGCGAGACCTCGCACCGGACATTGCCATCTCCCTTTCCTCCGACGTAGCGCCGGAAATCAGGGAGTACTTTCGCGCCAGCACTACGGTCATCAATGCTGCGCTACGTCCTATCGTCTCGCGCTACCTTGAAAACATCGAGGAGCAACTGCGCGCGCAAGGCATTCAGTCAGAACTCTTGGTGATGCAAAGCAGCGGCGGGCTCATGACATTTGCCGACGCGCGCCGCAGACCAGTCTTCATGGTGGAGTCCGGCCCGGCTGCGGGCGTAATCACGGCGGCACACCTGGGTGAGGCATTGGATTACAGAAATGTCATCTCTTTCGATATGGGCGGCACCACCGCCAAGGTGGGTCTCGTCCAAGACGGCACGCCGCGCATAACCAAAGACTATGAGGTTGGCTCAGTGGCCCAGCCGGGGAGCGGCGGCTTTCGCGCCGGAGGGTACCCTATCCGCACGCCAGTGATCGATCTGGTGGAAATCGGCGCCGGCGGCGGCTCTATCGCTTGGATTGATTCTGGTGGCGTGTTGCGGGTAGGGCCCCAAAGCGCGGGCGCCGATCCCGGACCCGCCTGCTACGGTCGCGGCGGCGGCGAGCCGACAGTAACCGATGCCAACCTCGTTTTGGGCCGTCTCAATCCCGGCTACTTGCTTGGCGGCGACCTCAAGCTGGATAGCGCGCTTGCGCATGCGGCAATCGAGGAACGCATTGCCAACCCGCTAGGCTTGAACGTGGTGAAAGCCGCCCACAGCATCGTCGAAATCGCCAACGTGGCGATGATCAACGCGCTGCGTCTCGTCTCGGTGCAACGCGGCCATGATCCGCGAGACTTTGCGCTTACTGCCTTTGGCGGGGCCGGACCGCTGCACGCCAACCGCTTGGCGCACGAAATGAACATCCCCGTCACCGTTATACCCACCAGTCCGGGCACAGCCTCGGCGCTGGGTCTCCTGGTCACGGACATAACCTATGACTATGCCACGACACTCATTGAGCGAGTTGACCGTCTCCAACCAGGGAGGGTGGCGGGAGTATTCGCAGACCTCCGCAACCAGGGCACGGAGGCTCTTACCGCCGCAGGCGTAGCTCCGGCCGATATGGCTTTCGCGCAGCAGGTGGACTTACGCTACGTCGGCCAAAGCTACGAGCTCACGCTACCTTGTTCCGATGGCGATGCCGCCGACTTCGCCGTTACCGATCTCCTGGATGACTTCCATGCAGAGCACAACCGCGTTTACGGCCATAGCGTTCCCGGCGAGCCGGTGGAGACAGTGAACCTGCGACTGACCGCACTTGGCACCATCGTCAAGCCGCCGCTGCTTGCTAAGGATCCAGGTATGCATGCGGTACAGGCTGCCCGGCTTGGCAGCCGTCCGGTCTTCTTCGGTGAAGCGAATGACTTCGTGGACTGCCCAATCTTTGATCGCTACCTGCTCAACGCAGGAATCGAGATTCCCGGCCCCGCAATCATAGAGGAGTACGATTCTACGACCGTAATTCATCCTAAATACTACGCAGTGGTCGATCAATACGGTACACTACTAGTGACCCACGTAAGCTGACAGGAAGCTGAAAAAGAGTACACGCTAGGTATTGTCGGTGCATTCATCAAATCTCCAGTAGTAAATGAGGACGCTCATGGCGGAGACTGCCGATGTCGTCGTAGTTGGGGGCGGGAGCACTGGTACCAGTATTGCCTGGCAACTGGCAAAGATGGGCGCCGGCCGGGTGGTCTTGCTGGAAAAGCACGGCCTTGCTGCCCAGGCCACCGGCGTCACCGCGGGGATCGTCCGCACGCATTATACCCATGAGACTCTCGCACGCATGGCTCTGCGCGCGCGGAAGGTTTTTGAGAACTTCGACGACGAAGTCGGCGGCGATGCTGGCTTTCGGCAAGCCGGCTTTCTCGCGTTGCTGGGTTCGGACGATGTCGAGACGGTTGCCGCAAACGTCGCTATGCACCGCGATCTTGGCATCAATGCCTACATACTCTCGCCGGACGAAATTCGAGACGTGGAGCCGCGCCTGGCGTTATTCGGCATTGGCGCCGCCGCCTGGGAACCGGAATCCGGGTATGCCGACCCGGTTCGCACCACCCTCAGTTTTGCGGATGCTGCCCGTCGGCACGGCGCCGACCTCCGCATTGGCGTGGGAGCAGAGGGGTTCTTGGCGGATGCAAGCGGCATTGCAGGTGTCGAGACCAACACCGGCCAGATTGCGACACGCTCGGTCGTGGTCGCCAACGGTTTCTCCGCACGCGGCTTGGTAGCGCCCCTTGGTATCGAGCTCCCTCTCACGCCGATACGGCATGGGGTGGCATTCATGCAGCGGGCGAATCACTTTGGCAAACCACATCCAATCATTTCCGATCGCGTACAAGGGAGCTACTACCGCCCCCGGGAGGACGGTCACACAATGGTCGGCAAGACCGCGCCGTATGACGGGGATGAAGATCCGAACGTCAATGCGTGGCCCGCCGCGCGACCTGAAATGCTCCAGACTCTCGCTGAGCGGTATCGACGGCGGTTCCCCAATCAAGGTGCGCCCGCCGTCAACAGCGCCACGTCCGGCCTGTACGACTGTTCGCCGGACCTGCAGCCGTTGCTCGGCGCCGTGCCTGACGCGCCGGGCCTGCACCTTGCCGTTGGGCTCAGCGGCCATGGTTTCAAACTTAGTCCCGTCTTCAGTCAGATGCTGGCTGAGCAATTGCTTACAGGTAGCAGTTCGGTCTTCGATATCGAGATGTTCAATCCGGCGCGCTTCATCCAGGAACGACGGATTGTGCCGCACCACGCATACTCTATTTCAACACTTTAGTTAGCACCAATTTGGCCGCGTAAAGGAATCGAAAGCGAATTCTAGGTCAGTGCATCGAGCGGGCAGAGTTTTGAGAAAGGAGGTGGATTGAGTGACCAAGCAAGCGCCCGCAGGAGACCAAATGTGATGTAGTTTGAGTGTGTCAATTGGCAGATTGGCACAGTTAACGGAGACCACGGGAGGTCAAGAGTAATGTCTATGGGCAATGGATTTACGACAAGACGTCGGTTTTTAGCCGGTGTTGCCGGCCTATCAGCCGCCGCCATCGCCGCAGCCTGCGGGACCGTGCCGGTCGCGGATAGCGGCGAGATGATGGAAGAGAAAGAAGCGCCCAAGGAAGCGGAAGCAGCGCCACAGGCCGAAGTCGTTGAAGTGGTGTGGGCGTGCTACGACCTGCAGGAGCACCGCAATAAGACCCTGCGGGACATGGCGGAAGTCTGCAATAACACCTTGGAGAACCGAGTCACCAAACTCGAGATCGTCACCGAGAATTTCCTGGAGAAGATTCGCACAGAGTACGTCGCCGGCACAACCACCTACGACATTGTCGTGAACCAGATCAACTGGGTGCAGGCCGGCGCACGGCAAGGAATGTTCTTGCCAATCAGCGACTATATGAAGCGCGACGGTGTATCGCGCGATGACTACCTTGACTCCTCTTCCTGGGACGTCAACGGCGTCATGTACGGCCTGGCATTCCTCGGCGGCGGCGACGCCATCTACTTCAACAAGGACTTGTTTGATAACGACGGCGTACCGTATCCGGAGTTGGGCACAACCTACGAGCAACTGCTCGATGGCGCTGCGAAGATGACGAAACGCACCGGCGATGAGACCACCCAATGGGGCTACAATTTTGGGTACTCCTCACTGGAGGTCAATCTGGGCAGTTTCATCCTCGATTCCGGCGGACAGGTGCTCAATGAGGCGCGCGACATGGCCCTCTACGGCGAGGACCAGAACGCCATCTCAGGCGCCCAGTTCTACGTAGACATGATCCTCAAGCACCGGGTGGTGCCATGGGGTGAGGAGCGGCAAGCGCTGCGCGAGGAGGGCGGCAGCGGCCGCCACATCGGCACCGGCAAAGTCGCGATGTCGCAGATTACGTTGATCCCGCTCAAGGGCGCGTACGAAGTGCTTGGCGACCGGCTGGGCATTGCGCCGCTCGCCACCGGGCCGGCCGGCACCCGCAGCCCGGCCACTGGTAGCAACGCCTGGAGTATCATGTCGCTCACCGAAGTGCCTGATGCGGCCTGGGACGTATTCTACGTCCTTTCTCAGAAGGAGGCGCAAGACCTTTACGCCGTGCACGCCCACCCCGGGCTCTTTGCCTCCGCCGACGTGTTCTTGGGCAACTACCCGGGCATGGACTGGGACATCGTCCTGGATAACTGGCGGGACGGCGGACGCGACTTCTTCCTCACGCCGGAAACCGGAGAGTTCTGGAATACCGCAAACTCCAACCTCCAGCCGATGTATACCGGTGAGAGCACTGTGCAAGAGGCCATGAAGACGTCTGCCGACGCTGTGAACGTCCTCTTCTCACAGCGCCCGGATGACTGGAATTAGCCTTGTCGGTAGCGGGGTGCGTTTCGGCGCACCCCGCTATTACTTCTCGTGACTCTTGTGAAACCCAACAGTGCTAACGTTTACTGTCATTCCGAGCGCAGCGAGGAATCTAGAGCGCAGAAGAGCGTGACCCGCGTTGCTTGGCACTGTTCAATAGCGGATGGATTCCCGCTTTCGCGGGAGTCACGAATTAGTGTGACGCGGACATTCTCTTTGTGGGCGGCCCAACTCTTCTTCGTTAGAGTCCCAGAACCGCTCACGCGAATGATCAACTTGAGTTCAAGCTGCCGAACACACCTTGGGTTGAAAATCCCTACTTACTACTCTTTCTCACTGAGGCACCTAAATGACTGTCCGTGACCTTTACGAAGCCGCCATTGAACTCGGCATTGCCCTCGATCCCCGCAGCCGTGAGACTCTCGACGCAGAACTTGCGCGGCGCAAGCGAGAGTTTGAGTCTTTGCCCGACTGGAAAAAGCCCTACTTCGACCATGAGAGGCTGCGCAATCCTTATGGCGACGTGCGCATCGTAAACGGCCCGGATGACGCCGAAGTTTTCACTGCGCTGGCAGGCATCAATATCGGAACTGACGAATTTCTTATCGCCGACCGGCTCAAGGGCAAGGGCGTACCGCTTGATGCCATCATCGCCCACCATACCAGCGGCACCGGCATCGGGCGCTCGCACATCGACGACATCACCCTTATCAACATCGACATATTCGTGCGGGAAGGCATTCCCCGCAAAGATGCGGAAAAGGTGCTCTTGCCTTGGATAGACGAGTGGCGCACCGGCTACGACGACATGCCGCACCGCATGGGACCCGACATGTCGAGGCTCTTTGAAATACCCTTCGTGCAGATCCACACGCCCCAGGATCTCTATATTGGCGTGGGCATCAAGCAAGCATTCGATGAACTCAAGCCGCAGACTCTCGGCGACGCTGAAGAAGCCCTTATGTCAATTCCTGAATTTCAAGGCGCGGCGCGGCACGGCGCATACTCGATGGTGCTTGCCGGCGAACCCGATACTCCACTTGGACGCTACCTCATCCAAGATGCCGGCGGGTGGCTGTGGCCGCCGGAAGCGCAGCCGCTGTTCGCCAAGGCCGGCATTAACACCGTGCTGCAAATCGGGGCCTCTGCGGCTGTTGCGGAGGCGGGGAAGGAAGCCGGAGTTTCAGTGGTGCGCTTGCCGCATGCCGCCGCGGACAACCTGGGCATCAACCTCTTCTACGACGATGTGGAGCGCCGCTTTGGGCCGCTCAACATCATTCCGTGCAATTATTTCGAGCGTATCCGGCATGTGTAGTGCGCGAGCATCACGTGTGATGCGACCGCTAGCAAAGGAGAAGGAAACTGTGCGGCGTGTAGAATTGTCCGGCACACCTTACGAGATGGGTCTGCAGCATGGCACTGCCTGCGCTGAGGCCATCAATACAGCGATTGAGCGAGTAGTCTCTGGGTCAAGGGTCGCTGCTGCTCACCGTGCACGTGTCGTCCAACAGATGGAGCGCAACGTCGATCGGGTCTTCCCTGAGGCGCTCGAAGAGATACAAGGCATCGCTGACGGCGCGAGTCTCAAGAGCGAAGACATCCTGGCGTACACGTCGTGTATGGAAGTCGGCCGCAGCGCGGTGGGCTGCACCAACGTCGCCCTGCGCACAACAGATCACGGCGTCGTGCACTACAAGTCGAATGACGTGGGCAAGGAGTCTCTTGGGTCGTATATCTTCTGGGATATCCGGCCCGATAAAGGCCATCCGCTCATATGCGTTTCAGGGCCGGGTGCACCGTGGATGGGACCGGGCCTCAACGATACCGGCCTTACATTTGGCGGCAGCAGCATTATGAACACCGACCAGGACTGGGAACGCGGCATCCCTACCAATCTCCTGCAGCGCTACCTCTTGCAGTACTGCGCGGACGTAGACGAGGGCATTGCGCTCTGCGAGAGCACGCCGGTGATGAACCACGGCATGAATATCATGCTGACAGATCCGGCAGAGAACGCGGTAGTGGTGGAACGGTCTGCCACGCGCATGGCCGTACGCCGCATGGAAGACGACGCTATCTGGTGCGCAAACCACTACGTAACACCGGAATTGCTGCCAGTGGACAACCGGTCAAACGCCGACTTTCGCGCGAACAGTGAGGGCCGCACAGCGCTGCTCGCGGCGCTCACGGCAGAAGAAGAGCTTCATACCCTGGAGCAAGTGACACGCATTGCACGCGCTCACGCCGATCCGGTTTCACTCTGCCAGCACGGGCCGATGCACAGTGTCTTCGGCCTCATCATGGTCTCTCGTGATCGCACCCTGCTCGTAAGCGACGGCTACCCCTGCCAAAATGAACTAGAGATGCTGAAATTCGACGCCCAAGCGACCGCAATCGCGAATTGAGGAAGCACTCATGAATCAGCCGATCTTGCTCCTGCATGCCGACCATGCGCTCACCACGCCCTTAAGTGCCGAGATCCTCCGCTGCGAGGGTTTTCCCTGGCTGGAGGCGAAATCTGCGGCATCATTCGTAGACGCGCCGCCGGATGTCGAACTCATCGTTGTCGCAGGCAGCGGCATGGGTAACGAGACCGCGGAGCGCCTCGCTGCCGCAGTAGCAGGTGGCACATCTCTCATTGCCCTGGCTCCCGATCCCGCTCTGCTGACCGCCCTTGGCGTCACGGCAGGAGAGCAAGTAACGGATGCGTGGCTCACGGTACGGCAACTCCCCCAATGGGAACACGGGAGCCTGCCCCTGCTCTGCCCGGATGCCATTTCACGGACTTTGAGCGGCGGCGAGACTGTCGCTGAGTTGCGGGATGCCGACGGCGGACTCCTCGGCGCGGGCATCGCGGAAGTGCGGCTAGGTGAAGGCAAGGCGTGGCTCTACGGCTATGACCTCTGCCAGGCCGTCGTCACCTTTCGGCACGGTGACGGAGACCTGCACGAGCGACCCCTGCAGGACATGGGACCGCTAAAGGGTCCGCGCCATCTCTACAGCTTCTTCGAGCTTTCCGAGAAAACTACCCGCGATATCCCCGTGGCGGACGTTCATCAAGACATCCTGCGCACTCTAGTGGCGGAAGCACTGTCCGCCACGCCATTGCCGCGTCTCTGGTACTTCCCCGAAGCGGCTCCGGCCTTGTGGTTCATCAAGGGCGACGGCTGCGGCGAGAATGGCGCGCCCGTGTTAATAGACATTGTGGAGTCGTATGGCGCGTTGCTCACCTTCTACCGGGCGCCCTTCAGCCGCTACGAGGGCGACCTGATGAAAGAATGGCACGCGCGCGGGCATGCCGTTTCCATAGAAGTGGACCTTACGAGCATCACGCAATACGCCGTGCAGGAAAACGGCACGCAGGTGCGTTACGGCCGCACGCCGGAAGACCTGAACGAAAACTACCTGCCCGCGCTCCGCGCGAACCTGCAAGAATCATGGGACGTGTTTCGGCGCGAGACCGGCCTGGACGTGGAGACCATTTGCAGCCACGGCTGTCAGTGGACCGGCCACCCGCTGTTGCAGATCATGCTGGACTTTGGCTGGTACACACCCACACACTTCGCCTCCCACGATCCCCGCATGCGGCGCGAAGAGAACTACGGCCCCTACATGATCGGCACCGGTTTGTGCATGCCATACTTCCAGCACGGCGTTGGTATTACGGATATGTGGCACATGCCCGCGCAATGGGACGAAAGCCAGACCATTGGGCGGCACGAGGACCTGTTGGCCGGCCCCATGGCAGCAACACCCGATCGGGTCGAAGGCATGGTAGGTCTCACCTCAGAAGAGTATGGCGTGGAGCTCGCGCGCTTTGCCGAATCCGCGGCCACACGCTGGCACGTGATGCAGATCGCAAACTTCCATCCCGTCTACGCCGCCGGGCCTCAAGACCACGTCAGAGCCTCCCGCCACGCCTTGGAGTTGGGCATGGAAGGGGCGATTGCGGCCGGCTGCCGCTTTGAAAACCAAGAGAACTTCTCCAGCTTTTCGCGGGCGCGTGCAGGCGTACGCTTGACTGAGTCATATTCCCAGGGCAATACCCACTTCATCACGCTCGAATCCAGCGCGGACATTTCAGGACTGTCACTCATGCTGCCTGACAACGTTGCGTCTGTGCAGGACAAGAGCACCGGCGCGGCCTTGCCAATCCAGCAAGTTACTTTGGAAAGTCGTCGCCAGCGCGCGGTCACGATCGACCTGACCACCACAACACCACGCACCCTGTGTCTCATGTCAATTGTGTAGGCTCCCTGTGAAGAGCCTTCAGCATTGCTGTTGACTGCGCTGTGCTTTGGATGAGGGTAGTGGTGGCGTGGCGAGCAACAGTGGCATTGAGGTGAAATTGCAAGACAAGGAGTGCAGCTAAAGATGCTCTGGTCGACGTTCAAGGCGTCGGTTAAGGGAATTTGGGGTGAGAAGCTGGTAGAAGTTGGGGCCGCGCTGACACTGCCATCGTCGGATTACCGAAAATATCACAATGTGACGCTGCAGACTCCCCGCGGAACGACGCAGATCGATCATGTGTTCGTGTCAGCGTTTGGCGTGTTCGTGGTGGAGACGAAGAACATGGTGGGGTGGATTTACGGCAGCGAGCGAGATCGAGAGTGGATGCAGGTCTTTCGGAGCGGGAAGAAGTACAAGTTTCTGAACCCTCTGCGACAGAATTACGGGCACGTTCGCGCGTTAGAAGAAGCTCTTGCAAGCAACGGGTTACCGAGAGGGGTCGTAAGGTCTGTTGTGGTATTCGTAGGCAATGCGCAGTTGAAGCGGGAATTGCCAGAGAACGTGACGGTGGGATTGGGTGGTTCTCGGTATATACGTTCGTTCAGGCATCGTGCACTGTCAGTAGCGCAGGTAGCGATGATCTGTGAATTGATCGAGTCTAGGCGAATGGAGCCATCGTGGAGGACGAGTCGGCGGCATATCCGGAGCTTGGAGAATGAAAGCCCATCGGCCACGCGGTGGTGCCCACGCTGTGGTCAAAAGATGGTGCTGCGAACGGCGCGAAGGGGACAGTTTGCGGGGAAGCGGTTCTGGGGGTGTGAGGGCTTTCCGGCGTGCCGGATGGTGGAAAAAGAGTAAGAGCCTGTGTTGTATCCGTAAAACCAGTGTAGCAAGAATCTCATCTTTAGGACAGGCCCTAAGTCCGTATCAGAAACCCCTCTTCCTGTGGAGGGGAGCCGGGGTGAACGGGCGTGTCGGCGTGTTAACTCACGTCATCTGCCGCTGCACCAGGTCGCGGAATGGCCCTTCCATCTGGTAGAGCGCAATGAAGCTGCCTTCCTGGACGACGCGTCCCTGGTGAATTACATAGATGCGCTGGGCTTTGCGGATGGTGGAGAGCCGGTGGGCAATTACGATGCGGGTAGCGGCAAGGCTCTCAATTCCCTCCATAACCTGGGCCTGGCTATTCGCGTCGAGCCAACTGGTGGCTTCATCGAGGAACACGATGCGTGGGTTGCGTACGAGCGCCGCCGCGATCCTGATGCGTTGCACCTGCCCGCCGGAGAATGTCGAGGAACTGTCGCCCACGGCGGTAAACATCTGCATTGGCATTTCGGTAATGTCGCAGTCCACGGCGGCGAGCTTGGCTGCCCGCCAGGCATCATCTAACGTCAAGTCATCGCCAATGCCGATGATGTTGTCGAGCAAATTGCCGGGCTTGAGGGAGCCGTCCTGCGTCACGACGCCGGTCTGGCGCCCAACCGACCTGCGATCGAGATTCGTTAGGTCGCGGCCGTCGAAGTAGATGCCTCCTGCAGAGGGTTCTTCAAGACCCAAAGCAAGCCGCAACAAGGTGCTCTTGCCCGCACCGGACTCGCCGACGATCGCGATGAATTCGCCGGGACGGGCGTGAATTGAAACATCATCGATGATTTGAGGCCCATCCTTGGTGTACTGAAAACTCACGTGATCGAAGCGTATGTCACCGCTCAGTTCCGCCGGGGCGGCCGGCGCCGGGCGGCTATCCGGGACCGCAGCGAGAATCGGCTTAATCTGTTCGTATACCGGCACCACTGCGGCAATGGCTTCGAGCGAGTAACCCAGCCCGATGATCGACGCATAGAGCGTAATGGATACTGCATAGACGACGAGGAAGCTCCCTAAGGCCAGTTGGTCGGGCCCCCTCCAAAGTGCGGCCCCGAAGAGGGCTGCGCCTGTGAAGGCCGGCATGGCGGCGCTGAATGCAACCAGGTGTTCGTTCAGCTTGCTGATTTGCAACTGGGCGAGTTGCTGCTCTCGGTAGCCGCGCGCCCACGAGGCGAAAGCCGACGATTCCGCGCCCGCAGAACGCAATTTGCTGATGCCATTGATGAATTGGAAGAGCTCCCCGGCGAGATGCCGCGATGCGGCGCAGAAGCGGCGTTGGGGTTGAATCTGCAACAAGCCAATAGCACAGGTTGCGGTTAAGGAGACGAGCCCGATCCCGAGACTCAGCCAGGCCAGGGCGGCGTCGTAGAGAAAGAGCAGGGCAAGCATCGGCAGCAGAAACAAAAACGAAGTAAGGGCATGAGCAACAACCCCCGAGACCTGATCCCGCAGCACTTGCACCGCCGACATCCGCACTGCTAGCTCTCCAGCAGTAAAATCTCTGAAGAAGCTTGTCGGAAGTCCAATCAAGCGGTCCCAAAGTGCTGCACCCAGGCGTGCCGCGGCCCGGCCTTCAAGACGCATCATGGCGGTACCGCGCAGGACTTGAAGCAGCGTGCCCACAATGGCAAGAGCAGTCAATGCGATGACTATCTGAGCTAGCATGCTGCCTACGGCTGCCGGAAGAATCCAATCCGCCAGCAACCCAAACGCTAGCGCGGGAGCAAGCACCAGAAGGCTGGCGAGAATGCCCGTAACCGCGAACTGCGCAAGATCATTGGCCATGCCTTTAGTGGCAAGGCTAATGACATCCTTTGATTCCGCCGGTCTATCATGCGGCAGAGGCCGGTAGAATAGCCATGCGTCCTCATGCATAGCGCTTGCCCGTCTTGCGTTTAGGCGGTCCGTCCGCCCCGCAACCGGGTCTACCTCGCGGTAGCGGCCGTTCATGCGAGGCAGCAGGGCTACCGGGCGACCGTCTTCTTGCCGGTATCCCAGCATGGCCCCGCTGTCTCCTACCCACCACCGGTCTTCGACAGAAAGATGCACCTTGCGGCTGCGCACACCTGATGTATGCAGAATTTCTTGCAGGGTTAGTTCTTCATCAACCGTGACCCGTCGTCGCGCCGGAAGGCGAAATTCAATGCCTTCGTGCTTGCCGATCACTTCAAGCACCGCCAACAGACCGGAATCACCAGTGGCGGTCGTCGGTGCGGAGGATCCGAGCACGCTAAAGAGGTCGTGTCTGGCGCGTTCCTCGTCCCGACGACGGTAGATGGAACGGGCCGTCTGCTCGTTTGCCTCGTCAGCTATCAGGAGAAGGCGATTGATTTGCTCAGCGCCGAGGGCGAGCTTGTGGAATTCCGCGAGGGAAGGCAACAGTGCGCCTTCATCGAACATCGCCCGTGAGGTCAAACCGGTTATTCGATTCGTGCTTTGCAATGTGATCCACGTCTCTGCAGTGAGCGGGACGAAACCGGTGCCTTCCGGATCTCGCTCTTCGGTGCCTAAGAATGCTGCATCGACGCTGCCGACGTCGACCCACACTACCCCGCCCGGCCGGGCGGATAGAACGCTGCCGACCGCGGCGTCCAGCGAGTCTTCCGGACTCTTGGGGTCAAACAGCACATCGGGACGGGGACGCGGCTCAATTACCTTTGCCACGGCGGCTGCGAACTCCGTGAGCCAAGCATCGACCTGCCCGGACAGTTGCTCTGCAATTTCGTATTTCAGCAATTCACTCAGCACGACGCGACGCAGCCGGCAATCCGGCATGCCCTTGGCGACTGGAACCAATGGTCCGCTCTCTCCAACTCCAAACACTAGACGGCCTTCACCGGCGCGCAGCAGGTGTTTGGCGTGAGATGACTGCTCTTGTCCTTGGTACTCGACAAGAAATACATCGAGCACGCCGCTCTCGACGAACCAGGCGATCTCGGGATCATCCAAGCGGATGGGGCGATTACCGGCGACGGACACTGATTCACCGAGCTCAATTGCGAGCTCGCCGAGCCGTTGGAATCGTCTCGATGTCATGAGTTGCTCTTCTGATGCAAGGCATACACGGCTACTGCGCCTGAATTAGCTTGTAGTACAAGCCTGTCTCTGCAGCGATGAGTTCCTCGTGGGTACCCCGCTGAATCTCCTGACCGCGATCGAGCACAACTATCTGATCGCAATCGCGGATAGTGCTCAGACGGTGGGCAACGATCAAGCTGGTACATCCACGCCGCCGTAGATTGTGATCGATGCGCATCTCGCTCACTGCGTCGAGCGTACTGGTAGCTTCATCCAGAAACAGCACTGAAGGGTTGTCCACTAGGGCACGAGCGATCTCCATGCGTTGGCGTTGACCGCCGCTGAAATTCGTGCCCCCTTCTTCCACATTAGAGTCATAGCCGGACTGGCGGCTCATGATCTCGCTGTGAATTAAAGCGTCCTGAGCAGCGGCGACCACCTGTTCGTCAAGCGCAGTTGGGTTCCACATCGTAAGATTGTCACGCACTGACGCAGCAAACAGAAAAGTCTGCTGATCGACGATTGAGACCGAACGAGTGAGTATCTCGCGGGAGATTTGGTTGCGGGGCACCCCGTCAAAGCGTATTTCACCCGACCACGGTGTGTATTCGCCGCTAACCAGCTTAAGCAGCGTCGACTTGCCGGAACCGGTGGGGCCGACCAATGCTACCCGCTGGCCGGGTGCAATAGTTAGGTTGATGTTCTCTATGAGCGGCGGACGATTGGGACGATAGCCAAACGTGACATTGCGCAACTCGATGCTCCCTGTTAAACGCAAGCGCCCTCCCAAGGTGGAGACTCTGCCGCGTTCAGAATTGGTTGACTCTGCAAGCGCAGGGTCTTCAGGCGTGTCTAGAACGTCGTTGATGCGCCGCAGATCTGCCTCCAGAATCTGAAAGGCGTCCGTAAACTGAACGAACCGGCTTATGGGCTGAAGGAAACTGCCTGAAACCACATAGAATCCCATTAGCATGCCAATTGTCATTTCGCCTGACATGACTTGCCAACCGCCGACGCCCAAGACTGTTACGCCGCTCAGGACTAAGAAGAACCTTGGGAGCGATGCAATTATGGAGCCGAGTTCTGCGAATTTCTGCCGAGCGACGAGCTCCCGGGCTTGATATCCCGTCCAGCGAGCGAAGAAGTCATCCTCCGAAGCTGTTGCGCGCAGCGTCTCAATGTCGCGTACAACCGACGATCCGGTACCAAAGAGTAATGCCTGTTCGCGCCGCAACTGGCGATTCTCGTCGGTGCGCAGGCGGCTGAGAATGCGCATGAGAACAAGGTTCGCAATTCCCAAGCCTGCAATGAGCGCGGCCAGCAACGGATCGAAGAAAACCATCAACACCAAGAAGAGGCCACTCATAACGAGCTCGATCATGATGCCGACGAACTGCCGCGACGAGCCGCTGGCAACTTCATTGATCAACTGAACGCGGGATGTTAGGTCTCCGGCATAGCGGTGCGCAAAAAAACCTACGGGTAGACGGAAGAGACGCGACAGCATGCGCTCCGCATGAACTACCGATAATCGAATAGAGAGTCTGCGCAGCGAGTGTTGCTGGAGCCAAGTGAGGAGGTATACCAGCACACCGGTCGCAACGGCGGCGGCTACAAGGAACACACCCCAATTTCTCTCCGATCCACGCAGGACATAGTCGACAAATATGCTCAAGAGGATGGGGAGAGAGAGACCGGGTGACGCCAGCAGGATCCCGCACGCGGCGACAAACGCGAGCGGCGACCTAACGTCACGTAACCAGTGCCAAAGCTCGCGCACGACGCCGGGCGGAGAACCCCCCGTACGAAAGTTTGGCCCCGGCTTCGCCGTGAGCACCACGCCGGTGAAAGACCGGTCGAGTGTCTCTTCACTCACGGTGCGACGGCCATTGGCCGGGTCATTTAGGTAGAATCGTCCTTTGGCTATCCCTTCAAGAACCAAGAAGTGATTGAAATCCCAGAAGAGAATTGCAGGCAACGCTATGTCTTGCAATTCGCTGACCTGTTTGCGCCAGCCTGAGACTTCTAAATCGAACTTCCTGGCGGCTCTCACGATGTCCGCGGCGCTCGTGCCGTCTCGGCTCACTCCACACGCGTCGCGCAGTTCTTCGATGGGTACCCAGCGGCCGAAGTGAGCAAGCAAAATGCCCAAACAGGCAGCACCGCACTCGGATGTCTCAAGCTGAGGGAACAGTGGCGTGTGTACGCGTTTTCTCGCAGTTGACTTCGTTTGGCTTGCAGGCATCTTCTCCAGCCGCCTCAATTGGTACCGAGCGAGATTAGGAGGCGTGCCGGTGAAACCTTACGCAGGATGATCCGCATCTCGCACGGATATCCGTCCGCCAAGGGAGAGGAAAGCCTCTCGTTCAGGGTCAAGCTAACCATGTGGCCGCGTGGCAGGGCGGGAAGTCCGAGAGCTGCGAGCCAATGGGGAGGTGTGACCGCTTGCGCCGAAACGTAGCTCACCTCAGCTTCCAGCGCATCCGCACCTAACTGGTTTTGGGTCAAAGCCAGGACCTGCGCTTCCATGCCGACCGCAAGACGCCTCGCATTCTCCGGCAACACCATTGCGATCGCCTCAAGCTCATTCCCAGCATCAACTCGGACATTTGCCACTGTGGCGCCAGCCGCTACCGCCTGTCCGAGCGACAAGCTAACGGCCGCAATGACACCGGCAAAGGGTGTTGCAAGGAACTGACCGGCCGCCTCGAGTGCTTCCAGCTCGATCAACTCCGCACGGGCCGCATCGAGGGCATCGGGAGGCTTTTCGTCCGCACTCTCCAGCATCTCAACCCGGGAGCGGGCAATTGAGATCTCGCGCCCGAGCTCGGGAATTCGGAGCCGGGCAATTGGCTGCCCTGCTTCCACTCTATCGCCAACGCCTACGAGGAGTTCGACGACAGTGCCGGAGGATTCTGCGTTCACGACAAAGCGGTCGCCGGCTTGCGCGAGCACGCATCGTGCCGAGACACTCTCTTCAATGCTGCCGAAGAGGCCCCAAGCTACAAACCCCAGCATGGCAAAACCCAGGCAGACCAACAAGAGCCATTCGTGGGGCGCCGTAACACGCAATAGGCCGTTGAGGGGCTCCGTTTTCCCTCTGCGCGCAAAGGCTTCCTCGCGAAAGAGACGCTGCTTGTTCGTCAACGTCACTGCTCCAAGCGTTCCAGATAGGGCTATTCCCGGTTGAAGGCTATTCTATCGCAATGCCAGAGCTAATTGAAATGACGAGAACACACTCCCTGTGTATCCCCGGCGCGCCTTGCAGGATCGAGCCCAATCTCAGATTATCAGGTGAGGAAGAGGCCAACGTTTAGCCCGCTGCTGTTGCCTGAATAGATGCAACAGCAGCGGGCTCTAGAACGAATCGGGGAATGGTCGCTGAACGTGCAATAAGCCGGTGCGCCCTGATACGGCTGGTGCCAAGTAGCGCCCCATGCGCTGTTCTGAATTAGCCGCTGCGACTACTCTTGACCAGCACCTCTACGCTGGAAGCGTCACGGTCTTCGCCCCACGGATGCCTTGCCCACAACTGGCCGGCGGCACGAAGCCGAAGCAGTGGCATTCCCACTTAAGACGAACCAAGCAATGGCCAGACACCTGAACAAGAAAAACAGGTACGATGGACCATTGACAGGGCCCATCGTACCTGACATGCATTAGCTAAAGAAGAGTCTACGAGTTTGGATCGTTCCACCAACCGTTACCGGACCTGTCGTCGGTATCCTGCGGACCCTGGTCATCGCCGGCCCCGACTCCGCCTACGGCATCGTCCATCTCGTCCTCGGTCAATTCGCCACTGGAAGGTTCCACTTGTTCCGCTTCGGCAGCCACGGCTTCCTCAGTGGAAACAGACTTCTCTTTACTCATTTTGGATTCCTCCGCACAAACGCTTTACAAAGTCCTCAGCACCCTAACCGACAGTTACTGATGTCCCATGTTGCGCCAAAGCGCCTCAGGGCAAATTCTCGCCGATGCAACACCACATCACCACAAAGTCTCACAAGCATCCAAGTCAAAGGCGGCTGCTCAAGAGAATCGTTGGTAGAGTAACCTCCTTTGGCATCTCTAAATGTCTCCCGGTGTTGACGTTAGGGACGATCATCTTCGACCGCAACCGTATGTTATAGCACACTTAGCTACTCGTCAAGCCTGTTACACAGTCTACCTGTGATTGTCATGTACCTCTGTACTCGTCTAGGAGGTGGAAAAGCACCGGGCCCGTCCAAAATTGCTGTGTGACTCGAGTAACTTGGGTGCGATGGGTTTAAGGCGAAGCGAGCGCACTATTCTGGAGGCTAGTTGGGAAGTGATGAGTGCGCGCAGTGCTCCAGGAGCTAGCTTCACTCAATGTGACGGCCACCTTGAGATTGTGAACAACGCCTGCGCTCTGTTGACAACTTGCCGCTGATCTCACAGACCTATTTGAGCTCAGGCTTCTGCAATTCATAGATGATGAAATTCGGTACGCGGTATTCATCGGCGAACTCGGGATTCGCGGCAAGCTGTTCGTCTGAAGGGGTTGGTTCCAGCAGGGACAGTAGCACGAATCCCGCCTCCAAGAAGGCTGAGATGTAGCTGGAGAGCGTCCGGTGCATGTTGATGAACGGCGCGCCCCACCATTCGAACTCCCGAGGCCCTTCGGCAGTATAGTTGTCAATTGCATAAAAGAGCTTCCGGTCACCATGTCTAATCCAGCCGTCGGGCTGCGCCATACGCATCGGGTGTACGTTACACACAATGAAGCGGCCTCCAGGCCTCAAGACTCGAAACGCGGCCCGGACCGACCGTGCATAGTCTTGCACGTCGACAAGCACAATGTATGAGACGGCGAGATCGAAACTCTCATCGTCTATACCTGCAAGGTCTTCGGCGTTTTCGATCGAATAGGATTCAGTGAGTCTCGCCGCCGCGCGCGCTTGCGCGATGAGGGGCTCGGTGAGGTCAATTCCGGTGACATTCGCGCCAAGTGCGGCCAGGACTCGGCAAAACCGCCCTTCGCCACAGCCGACGTCCAGCACGCGACGACCGGCGACATCTCCCAGCGCCCCAAGCATCCATGTGTCGAGCATGCCGGTGCGGACTGACTGGTCCTGTTGCACCCAATCTTGCGCGTGCTTGGTCCACTGCGTACGCAGTTGCTGCTCTAGGTTCATATACCAAACGCACCACTAAGAAAGGAATAAATCTGTGATTAGAATTATGGCTCCGCGGCGAGGACTCGAACCTCGAACCAGACGGTTAACAGCCGCCTGCTCTACCATTGAGCTACCGCGGAATGCGGACGATTCCAGTGTACCAACGCGCGGCGCAGCCGGTCAACGACCGCGTCAAATTCCACTATGCGAGCGAAGTGGTAGTTTCCACAGTTCTTCAAGAATATACGACGCAGAACCCTTGTTTGAACACGTGTCAGGAAACTCTATCCGCCACGGCGGACAGAGTGAACACAAACTTGCTGCCGGAGCGCCCTCGACTGGCGCATGTAGAATCAAAATGCAGCGGGCATAGTCTCGCCGGGAATAGTCGCAAGCGGGGAATTTCCCGAAACTTCAAATTCGTCAGTCTCCCTTACAGTGATGCGGCGACAAAGTCTAAATCTCCAGCGAGACTCTGTAAGCCTCCCGCGCTCAGCGGGCTACAAAGGCAACAAGCTATCAACCATGATGGCAAGGAACAATAGCGCAAGGTAAGCCAGCGAGTAAAGGTACATTGGCTTGGCCTTTACTATGTCCGGCTGATTCCAAAGCTGCCAAGCGCAATAAATGAAACCGGCGCCAAGCATGACCGCGGCAATTAAATAGACAACACTCAACTCCCCTGTGGCGAAGAACGCAATGGCGAGGGCGGCGACGAGGAGCGTATAGAGGAAGATTTGCTTCTTCGTCTTGTCAACACCGGCAACAACTGGCAGCATGGGGACCCCTGCACTCGCGTAGTCATCCTTGAGTAGGAGTGCTAAGGCCCAGAAATGTGGCGGCGTCCAAAAGAAAATCAAGGCAAAGAGAAAGAACGCCGGCAGGCCAAGATCTCCTGTGACCGCCGCCCAGCCCACCATCGGCGGAATCGCGCCGGCAGCGCCTCCGATGACGATGTTCTGCGGCGTCGCGCGCTTTAGGAGTCCGGTGTAAATAAAAACGTAGAAGATTGTCGCGCCCAGCGTCAGGAGCGCACTCAGGAGGTTGGCAAATGTGAATAAGAGTACAAAGGCGGCAATATTGAGCGCCACACCAAAGAGAAGCGCGTTCTGAGGCTTGATCGCTCCCCTGGCAATGGGCCGATTTCTGGTGCGCGCCATCTGCTCATCGATGTCTCGATCCATGTAGTGGTTCAGCGCGTTGGCACCCCCAGAGCCGAGAGCACCGCCACTCAGTACAACCACAATTAGGATCCAGTGCGGTACGCCATTGCTCGCGAGAAACATGCCGCCCAAAGCAGTAACCAATAGCAATGAAATGATCCGTGGCTTGGTCAATGCCACGTAGTTGCGAATCTGGCTATAGAATTCAGTTGTTTGGGCCACTATGCAAGGGACCTGTCACTCCCTGAGACCTGTATTCGCACCACTCCGTAAACTCTGCAACAAGACCCCCGCCGCAGGTTAACCTTGGCATCGTGCGCAATGATGTCGAGCAACACTTGCGCCAGCACCTTGTAACGCGGCACGCCCGAACCCTCTTCCTGTCCGCCAAGCCCTCGCGTATCCGGGACTGAATTCACAGACCGATTTACTCATCAACCGTGGTGAAGCTCGCGAGCAGAACAAGCAGAAGCAACTGTAGCAGTTGCGGAAGGACGACAAAGTATGTGCAAAGTTTCACAAAGTCACAGTAGCATGTGCCGTTTTGTCGGTCAAATTGCACTGTGACAGACTAGACAGGTTGGAATGGCATCAGACAGCATTCGAGGAATGAGCCGCGAACAGTGTGAACTTTGCGCTAGCCAGCTCTGAGATGAGGGCCATCAAGTGTTGGCGAGTGCGGATCGGGATTCTCTTAGACGCTCCCGAGCATGCTCTATCGCTGCTATGACCTGGACAGGCGCGGTGCCCCCAGGAATGTCGCGGGCCGCAATTGATCCTTCCACCGAAATCACGTCAAACACTTCTGCGCTGATGCGATTGCAGACCTCTTGATATTCAGCAAGAGAAAGGTCGGCAAGCCCGCAGCCCCGCTCGAGGCAAAGGCGCACGATACTGCCTACTACCGCGTGCGCTTCGCGAAACGGCAGCCCCTTGCGAACAAGGTAGTCAGCAAGATCGGTGGCAGTTGAAAACCCACCCTCAGCGGCCTCTCCCATGCGCGCGGCCTCGACCCGGAGCGTCCCAAGTACGGCGTTCATGATGTCAAGACATGCCACCGTTGTATCCACACCATCAAAGAGTGCTTCTTTGTCTTCCTGCAAGTCCCGATTGTAGGTCAGCGGCAAGCCCTCCATGAGCGTGAGCAGAGAGAAGAGGTCGCCGAAAACGCGACCGGCCTTACCCCGTGTGAGTTCCGCGGAATCGGGATTCTTCTTTTGGGGCATGATGCTGGAGCCTGTGGCGTAGGCGTCGTCAAGTTCGACGAAGCCGAATTCGGCTGACGACCAGAGTATCACTTCAGAAGCAAGCCGAGAGAGGTGCACCATGATTTGGCTGCACACGTGCAGCACTTCGATTGCGAAATCGCGGTCGCTCACGGCATCCATGCTATTCGCGGCAATCGCCGCAAAGCCAAGCTCTCGCGCCACATACTCCCTGTCAAGCGGATAGGGTGCGCCTGCCAGCGCCGCCGCGCCCAGAGGCAAGACGTTCACGCGCGTCCGGCACTCCCGCGACCGTGCAAAATCACGGGATAACATCTCCACGTACGCCAGCAAGTGGTGACCGAACGTGACAGGCTGTGCACGCTGCAAATGAGTGTACCCAGGCATGGCGGTAGTAGCGTGCGCCGCGGCTTGGTCGAGCAGCGTTTCTTGGAACCTACACAGTTGCTGACCGAGCGAGTCCAGCGCCCCCCGGCACCACAGGCGTACATCGGTCGCCACCTGATCGTTCCGGCTGCGCGCTGTGTGAAGCTTGCCTGCCGCAGCTCCCACCCGTTCCTCCAAGAGGTCTTCCACCGCTGAGTGCACGTCCTCCCAGCGCTCAGCATCCGGGGTGATTGCGCCGCTTTCAATGCCCTCCAGAATTGCCGTAAGTCCCGTGCAGACCGCGTCAGCATCCTCGCGCGAGATGATATCTTGCTTTGCAAGCATGCGGCAATGCGCCAAGGAGCCAGCAATGTCCTCGCCGTAGAGCCGCCAGTCCACCGGCAACGACGTAGAAAACGCCAGCATGTCACCGGCTATTGGTTTGGCAAAGCGCCCGCCCCACAGGGTGGACGGGTGTTCAGACTTTTCCATGAATACCTAATCCAAATTCCCTCAGTCAGCCCCAATGGTCACCGGCTTTTCACCGCCTCCAACCGGGCGAGGCCTGAGTCTCAAGGCGTGTCCGTCACATGCAGCGTGAGGACTTGCCTCCTGCCAGGGACACCGCGCACACGGATTGGAGGTCTGAGTTTCAGCGTGCAAGGGAGCAATGTAACGCCGAAATATACATTCTCACTCAAGCCGGTCAAGATCTCTTCTCAATCTCGGCCTGTGCGTCAACTCTCCTGCCCTGCGCTTAGCCGACAACGCGATAGCCCAGTTCTTTCCGCCCATCGACTCTACACCGCATGAGCGCTCCGCTCTCTACTTGCGCGCCAAGCAAGACTTCAGCCGGTTTACGATTCCAGCCGAAAAGAAGCGCAATTTCCCGCGCCGTGCTAAGCGGAGCATTGGCCACCGCCTGGCGTACAAGCTGGACTTGTGCCTCTTCCTCTGACAGAGCGAGGGTCAAGTGCTCTGGAGGAATGTGTCGCTCGACTAAGTCCCAGTCGTGCATAGAGAAGCCCTCCACACTGCCGCCGGCGACAGTGATCAAGTATCGTTCCTGAAGCGAGCGCAACGCTGCCTGATACTGCCGTTTGCTCGCACCAGAAAGCGATTGCACTTCCCGGCGAAGGTCGCGCGACCGAATTGGGCCCTGGACAGCGACCACCTGCAGCATGTGTCGCTCAACCGGACCTAACAAGCTGCTCTCCAACACGACATCAACCGGTTCATGCAGTCCCCACAGCATCCGGAATGCCGGGAACAACTGCCAAGCGATGAAGATGGCGCGGTGGCGGAGATAGTGGCCGTAGGCGCAGCGCTTCGCTGCCGGCAGCGTGTTCTTCCAATGCCACACTTCCACAGAAAAGGTCTCGAGGCTACCCCTGGCGCGCAGCTCTGCATCGCTCACATTGGGCCATGGCAACCCGCCTGGAGAAAAGAGGTGTACAAAACCCCGCTCCGCCACGTATGCCGCTGCATCGGCCTCATTGAGCACTCCGCGACCGTCGTCGAGAAAGTACTTCTGCCGGCGCTCTTCCTGAAGGACCTCGGGCGAGACAGCGTCTCCAACGTCAACAGCCATGCTACAGTACGCTCACTCGCTCCCTAGGCAGGTCCGCCGGCAAAATGGTACGGGGGAGCCCTCCTCCAGGCAAAGTCTGCGCTCCGCTACTTGTCCTCCGCATCACTCGACTCAAGCCGTTTGGTTTGAGGCAAGAGCGGCTTGTCCTCGCCGTGCAATTGCTGACGCGCTTGCACCTGGGTGCTCAGCCCCCAGATCTTCACAAAGCCTTCCGCGGCGCGGTGGTCAAAGGCATCGCCGCTCAAGTAGGTCGCCAGGTCTTCACGGTAGAGCGAATGCGGCGATTGCCGTCCGACAACGGTAGCTTGACCGCGGTAGAGCTTCACTCGCACCGTGCCGCTCACCGAGCGTTGGGTGCTGTCTACAAACGCCATCAGATCACGGTTGAGCGTTGAAAACCAGAGACCGCCGTAAACAAGGCGTGAAATCTCTTCCGCCACCACGCGCTTGAAGTGCGACTGGTCGCTTGCGAGCGTCAGTTGCTCCAAAGCCTCATGGGCCTTGAAGAGGATCGTACCCGCCGGACATTCATAGATCTCCCGCGACTTGATGCCAACCACGCGATTCTCCACGTGGTCCACACGGCCCACGCCGTGGGCGCCACCCAAGTCGTTGAGTTCTTGGATGAGATCGACGCCGCCCTTCTCTTGGCCGTTCAGGGTGATTGGAATTCCCTCTTCGAAGCCAATCTCGATGTAAGCTGGCGTTTGGGGTGCGTCCTCCGGCGCGACGGTCCACTCGTACGCATCCTCCGGCGGTTCCACCCAGGGGTCTTCCAACGGGCCCGATTCGATGCTGCGCCCCCACAGATTCTGGTCGAGGCTATACGGCTGGCGCGATCCTTCAGGCACCGGAATCCCGTGCTCCTTGGCGTACGCCTCCTCCTGGTCGCGGGTCAAGCCCCACTCGCGCACCGGCGCAATCACCTGCAACTCTGGTGCCAGCGCATGTACGGAGACGTCGAAGCGCACCTGGTCGTTACCCTTGCCGGTGGAGCCGTGCGCCACGGCTTGAGCGCCTTCTTCACGGGCTACGTCCACGAGCAGCTTTGCAATCAGCGGACGACCCAGGGCCGTCGCCAAGTAATAGGCGTTCTCGTACACAGCGCCGGCCTTCAGCCCAGGCCAAATGAAGTGATCGATGAAGAGATCACGCGCATCCACGACGTACGCCTCGCGGGCGCCGGTCTGTTTTGCCTTGGCGCGTATCGCAGGCAGGTCCGGCTCGTGCCCAAGATCGATGGTAAGCGTGACCACGTCCATATCGTAGTGTTCTTGCAGCCAGCGTATGCATACGCTGGTGTCCAGGCCGCCAGAATAGGCCAGGACGACTGTAGCCATAGTGGAATTCTCCTCTTTGCACGTGTCAATTGAGTACTAGGCTCGAAATTAGTGGAGCGAAACAAAGCAACTGTGCATCTGCTCCACTTCTTGGTAGATCCAAACGGCACATCGCCTAGCGGGGCAACAGCTCAAGCGCGGCTAAGACCCCGATGACGACAATCGCAACCGCGTACAGATGCAATCGCATGCGCAACTCCTGCTCTCGCAAGTCGGCTTTGGTGGCACGCTCATCCACGGCATTTTCCAGCGCCTTCAGGTCGGAGCGCACTGCATCTATGTCCGCTTTAACGACTGTTACATCGGCTCTTAAGTCCCTTATATCCGCTTTCACGACCATTGTATCCGCTTTCACAGCGGCTATTTCCGATTTAACGGCGGATATATCCGCTTTGGTAGCAAGACCGTCGTGAGATTCGCCCATCGCGTCGATCATGGCTTCGGCTTTCGTTTCGCTAAAGCCTGCGCCGATGAGCGTCTTTATCGCCTTGTGGGTATCGAGCATTGCCATCTGTCTTGTTCTCTCTACCACTTACACGGGTCTGCTATCCCAAATCGCTCGTTACCGGAGTCGCTAAAGGATCCCCTGCAGCGTCTTCTCAATTCGCGTCAGACCCTCATCGGCTTCCGCATCGGTCAGGGTGAGAGCTGGAGCCATACGGATGCTGGGCGGCGCCACGCGATTCACAATGAGACCGCACTCCAAGGCGTGTGCCAAGAACTTCTCCGCCCGTTCTTCACCTAAGTCGAATGCCAGGAGCAAGCCCTTGCCGCGGATATTCGTAATTGCGTTGCCGTTTCGGGCGCTGATTTCAGCAAGTCCGGCCTTGATGCGTCCTTCCTGGCGGGCGGCATTCTGCCACAATTCATTCTCGATGACATGCCGCACCACGGCCGCAGCGCCAGCGCAGATGAACGGATTGCCGCCAAACGTGGAGCCGTGATCGCCAGGCACAAAGACCGCGGCCCGCTCGTTGACCATACACGCTCCAATAGGCAATCCACCGCCGAGCGCCTTTGCCAGCGCCATCACGTCCGGCTGAATGCCATAGTGCTCGTAAGCGAACATTCGTCCCGTGCGGCCGATGCCGGTCTGCACTTCGTCCAACGCCAACAGCAGATTGTTTTCGTCACAGAGATTGCGCAGCCCTTGCACGTAATCCTGGTCGGCCTCGTAAACGCCGCCCTCGCCCTGAATGAGCTCCACCAAGATGCCGGCCGTCTTCGGTCCCACCGCCGCTTGTGCCGCCGCAAGGTCGTTGAAGGGCACCCGCACGAAACCCGCCGGCATGGGGACGAAGTCTTCCTGGTAGTGCGGATTCGCTGTGGCGGCCACGGCAGCTATCGTGCGTCCGTGAAAGGCGTTGCTCATAACGATAATTTCATGCGCCCCGTCGCGGTTCAACTTGCCGTACTTTCTGACGATCTTGATAGTCGTCTCGAGCGCCTCCGAACCGCTATTCACAAAGAAGACCCGATCCAGCGCGGAGTTTTCTACCAGTAGCTCGGCTAATTCATACTGCCGCGGCACATGAAAGAGCGAGGAAGTATGGAGCAGAGTTGTAGCTTGCTGGGCAATCGCTTTCACCTGTACCGGATGCGCATGTCCCAGTGCATTTACAGCAATGCCTTGCAAGAAGTCCAGGTAACGCCTGCCGCGGTCATCCCACACCCATGAGCCATCGCCGGATACCAACGTAACCGGTAGGCGGTTGAATGTGTTCATGTAATACTGCTTCTCTTTGGCAGGCCAGTCGGTCATGCCGCTCTCTTCCTTCCCACAGAGTTGTGATAGTCGTCACTTGCCTAGTATAGCGCAGCCCTGGATGGTTTTGAACCACATGGCCTCGTCCGCGACCGAAGATACGTCATCCCAATGATGCAATTACACATGGACAGGGAGCGCAAAAATCGCTAAACTAGCCCGCAGCAGCAACTTTCCCTAACTACGGCAAGGAGTTTCTACTCATATGAAGTTCATCATGTTCACCAAGCATCTTGAGCATCTCAGCTACGAGGAACTGGCGGATACGATTGCCGGCATCGGCTTTGACGGCGTCGATCTGACCGTGCGCAGCCCCGGCCATGTGCTGCCCGAAAACGTCAAGACGGATCTTCCCAAAGCCGTCAAAGCCATACGAGATCGGGGCTTGGAAGTCGGCTGGATTACGACCAACATTTACAGCGCCGATGCGCCCCACGCCGAGGACATCCTGGCAACAGCCAGCGATCTGGGTATATCGCAGTTCAAGCTCGGCTACCACAAGTACGACGGCTTCGGTAATATCAAGCGCCAGCTTGCCGAGGTGCGAGTTGCCGTCCAAAGTATCGAACGCCTCTGCCACAAATACGACATGTGCGGCGGCATGCACGTCCACTCCGGTCCAAACTTGGCTGCGATGGCTCCCATCATCGGACTGCAGATCGAGGGCTTCGATCCACAGGCTATCGGTCTCTACGCCGACCTGGGCCATATGGGTATTGAAGGCAGCTTTGGCGGCTGGATTCAAGGCCTTGACCTGCTCTCCGACCGACTGGTGATGCTCGCGATGAAGAACATGGGACAGTTCTGGGAAGAAGACGCCAAGACTGGTGAGTGTAAGTGGAACCGGAAGCTCGTTCCCCTCGATCGCGGCTTCACGCCGTACACCGAAGCATTCGGCTACCTCAAGCAGATTGGCTACGACGGCTATGCCTCCTTCCATAGCGAATACCAAGGCGCCGCCTCGTGGAAGAGCCTGGACCACGACGAACTCATTGAGCAGACGAAAGCGGACTTCGCCTATGTCAAGGGCATCTGTGCGGAACTGGGAATCCCACACGGCGCATAGCCGGTTTAAAGCGTGACGCTTGCTCACGAGACTGATTGCAGACGTAGCATAGGGGACTGTACGGCAAGAAATCGTCCGTAACTTTAGCGAGGGAAGACCATGTCAGCACTACCCGCAATCCTGGGCGGCGAACAGGCCGTCACGTTGGAACACGACTACTACGTGCAGTGGCCGATTTACACCGAGGAAGAGGTAGACGTCGTTTCAGATCTCATCCGCAATCATGCCCTCGCCAGCCAGTTCGGCGGGCCGGGGCCGATCACCGACTTGGAACGGCGGGTAGCGGAAACGTGGGGCGTTAAGCATGCCTTGGCGCATTCGTCAGGAACGGCATCGTTGCGGGCAGCGCTCTTCGGCGTTGGTGTCGGCAAGGGGGACGAGGTCATTGCGCAATCGGCCATCCATCCGTTCAACTGCTTGCCCATCGTCGGCAGCGGCGCCGTGCCGGTCTTTGCCGACATTGATCCGGTTACGCTTACCCTCGACCCCGCAGACGTGGAGCGGAAGATCACGCCCCGCACGAAAGCCATCATGGTCGTGCATTGGCCCGGCTGCCCGGCGGACATGGACTCTATCATGAACATCGCCGGCCGGCACGCATTGCGCGTAGTGGAAGACAATTGCATCTCCCAAGGAACGACGCACCGCGGACGCATGGCCGGATCTATCGGTGACGCCTCCGCCATCAGCTTCCAGCATGGCAAGTGCACCTCCGCCGGTGAAGGCGGGGTCTTCATGACCAACGACACTGAGGTGTACCAACGTGCTGCTTGCCTGGGGCATTACGAACGCCTGCGCGAATTGCCCAATCCCAAGTGGCGCGCGATGACCGGCTTCAGCTTTGGCGAGAAGTATCGCATGGCGACGATAAGCGCTGCCATCGGCGCCGTTCAGATGAAGTATTGGGTAGAGCGTCTTGCCGTGCGCCATGCGAACACCGACAAGCTGGGAGAGGCCATCGCTGCCATCGAAGGCTTCGCCGCACCGGACTTCCCCTCTTACTTTCCATCGCCGTACCAAAGCGGACGCATCATGTTCGATTCCGACAAACTCGGCGGCATTACTCGCGCACGGCTGCTGGAGGTGCTGCAGGCCGAAGGGGCGCAAGTCTCGTCGCCCGCACAAAAGGACACACTCACGCCGCACGCTAACGGACTTACCCACATGCTTCACAAGCATCCGGTTTTCCAGGGCAACGAACACGGGACAGGAGACGTACTGTGGGAGGTCCTGGGTCCTAACGTCACAAGAATTGACTACAGCAGCGTCACGCTCCCCGTCACCGAGGATCCCGAGATCCCTTATGACTCAATTCGTGTGCCCAGTTTCACCCGTCCGGCGGATGAGTTGATCGACCAGTACGTGGCTGCCTTTGCCAAAGTGGCCGCCCACGCGGATGAACTGAGCGGCGCGCTTGCCGAAGCCCGTTAGGGAAAAATACTAGCAGAGCAGGCTCGCTGATTCCACGTTGCGCGGGGCTTGTCCCCACTGTTGTCGCATCAACCGCCGGGGTGAAGAACATGCGGTTCTCGGTGCCCTGCCCGGTAGCGCAGGCCCTTCGACAAGCTCAGGACACGTTTGTAACCCCGTATCAAGTACGGGGCAGGCTCTGCGTCTGCGTCCTCCGGCTGGGACGCGTTCCTTCTGGTTGCATGTCTCTCTTCATTGCCGCAACGCTGCATCTCCCCCTCACCCCGGCCCTCTCCCCCAGGAGACCATTGCAAAACCCTCGCCACAGCGCGGATGTCCCCTCTCCCTCGACGGGTGAGGGTGAGGGTGAATCTCCTGAAATCTTTCCATTTGCACACCAAATCTGCCCTGATACGTCTTGACACTTCCCAGCGTAAAGGGCCATTGTAGCAAAAAGACCTCCTCACCCCCAACCCTCTCCCCTGTACAGACTGGGCTGATAGGTAACAGGTGTTCGGGTTGATAGGTTACACATTGTACTGATTGACACCTTCGGGCGCTTTGGGTTGGGCAGAGAAATAGACGTTCCAGGCACCACGACATACTCATGTTCAGTTCGTG
>JAPOQA010000006.1 GCA_026710945.1 Chloroflexota bacterium | reverse complement strand
GGGCAAGAGCGCCGCGCTCGGGGGGGAGGGGGGGGGGGGGAGGGTAAAATGTGCCCCTTAGGTCTGGAGGTGCCCCGCAAAGAAAATTTACCCAAAAGCCCCCCCTTTGGGGGGTTGGGGGGGGGGGGAGACAAGCCCCCGCGCTACGCTCTTCCGGTGCATTTGGGGGAAGATACACCGCAACCAGCAATTCTTGGCATCTCGTTAGAGATGCAATACTACCGGGTCTAGCGCGTAGCCCCGCCGCGGCCAAACCGGTGTCTCTATGCCTGCTTCAGTCCCGGGTGGGACAGCAGCCGGCCTAAGGCACTCAGGAACGTGCGCACGTTTTCCGGTTGCGCCACGTAGCCCATCAGGCCGACGCGCCAGATCTGGCCCATCAGCGGGCCTAAGCCGCCCGCAATCTCGATGCCGTGTTCGGCGAGGAGGGCTTTGCGCACGTCCAGATCTTCCACGCCGTCGGGGATTCTGACGGTCGTCAGCATTGGCAGGCGGTGGCCGGCTGCCGCGACCAGCGAGAGGCCCATGCCTTCCAGACCGGCCTTCAGGGCATCTCCGCATTGCTGATGGCGCGCGAAGCGGTTTTCGATGCCTTCCTCGTCCATCAGGTCGAGAGCAGCTTTCAGGCCGTAGACCAGCGTACTGGAGCATGTGTGGTGGTAGAAGCCCTGCGCCGACCAGTACTGGTGCAGCGCCTCGACATCGTGGTACCACGTCGGCAGCGCCGCACTGCGCTCGGCCAGGCGCTCGCGGGCGCGGGCGCTGAACGTCAGCGGCGCGAGGCCCGAAATCGTGCCGACGCACTTCTGGCTGGCGCTGTAGGCGGCGTCCACACCCCACGCATCGACCTGGACCGGCAGACCGCCCAACGTGGTTACCGCGTCCATGAGCACCAGCGCACCGTGCGCGTGGGCGGCATCCGCGATCTCCTGAATTGGCTGGCGGACGCCCGTCGACGTTTCGCCATGCACGATGCCGACCACCTTGACCGCCGGGTGTGCTTGCAGAGCGTTCTTCACGTCGGCAGCGTCAATGGGCTCCCCCCACGGCGCGGTGACCTCCACTACCTCCGCGCCGAAGCGCTTGGCGAAGTCGGCCATGCGCGTGCCGAAGAAGCCGTTCACGCCCACGAGCATGGTATCGCCCGGCTCGATCAGATTTGCCAGGCACGACTCCATGCCGGAGAAACCGGTACCGGTGACGGCGAGTGTGAGTTCGTTCTCCGTGCCGAAGAGCCGCCGCAACTGCCCGGCCGTCTCCACGAGAAGCTCTTGGAATACCGGATCGAGGTGTCCCAGCACCGGCTGTTGCAACGCCGCCATGATCTGCGGATGCACGTTGGCCGGTCCCGGGCCGAGCAGCAGCCGCTGTGGGAGGGTTCGTTGCGCCATGTTTGCCATTGAGTTTCGTCCTTCCGCTTATTCAGACTGAGGCTGATTGCGATGGTCTGCACCTTTGCTATAGTATCCTAAATCCCTTTCTCTGCTCTTGGGGAATTTCGGGCGAACTATCCTGAAGTGCCCCAAAGCGGCGCAACCCCATTGAGCTCCCCTTACGCCTCTCCCTGCTAGGAGAACCTTGCATAACCCACGCCGGCGCGGGAAAGTCCCCTCTCCCGGCGGAGACCTTTGCATAGCCCCACGTTCAAGCAGGGCCACTCCCTCTCCTGGAGTGTACAGACTGGGGACATAGGTAACAGTTGTTCGGGGACATGGGTTACACATTTTACTGATTGACACCTACGAGTACTTTGGGTTGGTCCGGGATTGAAACGAGACTGGCGACACAGTGCACTCACTTTCAGCCTGTCAGCTTGTGCCAGAGAAACAAACTGTGTGCATAAGGATATTGCGTGGATCTAACTTTCAAGGCAAGGACATTGCATACTACGAAAACCCCCTCGTTCTATGGTGTTACCTATGTGCCCGAACATGTGTAACCCATGTATCCGGTCTATACAGGGAGAGGGGGTTAACACGTTTTTCCTCAAGGCCTAGTTACGCAGAGCTCTCCTCCGGGAGAAGGTACTTTCTCGGCTTGGCAAGGGTAATGCAAAGCTCTCCTCTCTCTTGAGAGAGGATCGGGCCGAGGGGATCCTTACTTCTCTCGATTCCACACTCCCAGGCAGCGGATACTCCGTCTCCCAGGCGGCGGTTTCTCCATCTCCCAGGCAGCGGCTGCTCCCACTTCCCAGGCTCCGAATACCCCCTCTCTTTGGGGAGAGAAACTGTCTTGGCTGTCAAGTGGTGACCGGTTGCCAGGGTGAGTTTGTGTGCAGCATGCGGTTCAGGATGGTGAGCAGCTTGCGCATGCAGGCTATCAAGGCCACCTTCTTCGGCTTGCCGGCGGCGCAGAGCCGCGCATAGAAACTCTGTATCACTGAGTTGCGCCGCGTTGCTACGAGCGTCGCCATGTAGAGGCAGGTGCGCACTGCCGCTCTGCCGCCCCAGACGCTGCGTTTGCCCCGGTAGCTGCCGCTGTCCCGGTTGTGGGGCGCTACCCCCACCAGCGCGGCTATCTGCTTGCGGTTCAGCCTCCCCAACTCCGGTAAGGCTGCCACCAACATGCTGGCAGTGACCGGATCTATCCCCGGCACACTGCGCAACAACGTGTCTCGCGCTCGCCACACCGGGTTGGCCTGGAGCAGTTGCGCCAGTTCCCGGTCCAATGCGACCAACTGCCGCTGCAGTCCGGCAATGTGCCCTTTCACCTGCCGGCGCACCAATGACGTTGTCTGTCCTACCCGATTGCGCTCCACCGTTAGCATCTCCACCACCTGCCGCCTGCGTGTCACCACCTCTCGCAACGCCTCTGCCTGCGCGTCCGGTAGCAGGCGCACCGCCGGCTGCAGCGCCTCCCCAAACCACGCCAATACCCCGGCATCAATCACGTCCGTCTTCGCTAGCCGTCCCGTCGCCCGCGCAAAGTCCCGCACCTGCCGCGGGTTCACCACCACTACCGGCAGCCCTGTCTTATCCAACCCCCTCACCACCGCGCGCTCCAGCCCGCCTGTCGCTTCTACCACGATCCTCTCCGGCGCCAGCACCGCTAACCGCTCTCGCAACGCCCGTATCCCCGTCCCATCGTTCCCTACCTGCCACACCTCACCGCCTGCCCCAATGCTCACGTCCAACCGGTCCCGTGAGACATCGATCCCCACGTACACCCCTGCCTGTGCCATGTCTACCCTCCTGCTATACTATGCGTGGTGCCCCCGGCAGTCCCAGCCTTACGCATTCGGACTTAACACTCCGAGTAACTGTTCGGGCTCTGGGGGAGCTCGGCAGGCGTGACGACCATTCTCTCCCACGGTCTCCTCTGACCCAGGGCCAGCCGGTCTGCCACGCCTGCCCCCATTTTATCTCCCTTTTCTAAGATATAAGGGCCGGGGTGAGGGGATCCTGTCCCTATTATTCTCCCTTGAAGACCGGTTCCCGCTTCTCAACGAAGGCCTGCAGCCCCTCTGCGGCGTCTGCCGAGCCGCGCACACGTTCGAACAAGAGGCTCGCCAGATTTACACGCTCTTCCAGACCCAGGTTTTGGCCCCGGACGGACGCTTCCTTCATGCCGCGGGTTGCCAGCGGAGCGTTCTGCGCGATGGTCTGCGCATACTCGTCGGCCGTTGCTGCGAGCGCATCCAGTGGCACGACCTTGTTGACGAGGTGCAGCCGGTGCGCTTCCTCCGCGCTGATGAATGCGCCGGTGAGCAAGAATTCCAGTGCATAATTCAGCGGGATACGATTGGCGAGCATGGAGGGGCCGCTGATTGAGCTAATGCCGCGTTTTGCTTGCGGCCAGCCAAACTGGGCGGTGTCGGCGGCGATTCTGATGTCGGACGCCAGCGCGATGCCGCCGCCTTGCGCCAGGCAAAAGCCGTTGATCGCGGCGATGATGGGTTTCCAGATGCGCGTCTGCATCACATAGAGGTCCTCGATTGACGTTCCCGGCGCCTCGTCGCCGGACGGCCCTCCCATCTCTTCCAGGTCATGTCCTACGGAGAACGCCCGGCCCGTGCCGGTGATTACTGCCACCCAGGCATCCCCCCGCGCCGCGAAGTCGGCGAATACCCGAAATAGCTCCTCCCGCATGGCGCGGTTGATGGCATTAAGCTTGTCGGGACGGTTCAGCGTGATCTTGGCGACTTTGTCGGTGACGTTGTATTCGATGAACGACATGGTTAGTCCTTTGCTGTGGATAATGTGTGCGGCCTGTCTACTGTGGCTCCGGTGACTATGTATAGGTTCTAAGCAACCTTGGCTTTGGGGAAGATCGACATGCAGCGAGCGCTCGCCGCAAGGCAAGCGCCGTGCTATGGCCGCTCTGCCCCAACGAGCGGCACGATGTCAGTGACATCCGCGGAGACCCGCGCCACGTCCAGGTCGTACATCCGCTGGAGATTCAACCAGAAGTCAGGCGTCATGTTAAGCGCCTTGCCGATACGTAGAGCAGTATCCGCCGTAATGGCGCGGCGACCATGCACAATTTGATTGATGCGTATTGGAGACACACCAATCGTCTTGGCCAATCGATACTGGCTTATGCCAAGCTCATCGAGCATCTCTGCCAAGTGTTCTCCGGGATGGATAGGGTCAATGTTCATTCAGTGCCGTCCTACTTCTAGTGATAGTCGATGGTTTCGATCTCCATCGCCCCTTGATCAGTCCAGCGGAAGCACCCCCGCCACTGGTTGTTGATGCGGATGCTGTGCTGACCCTGGCGGCTGCCACTTAACGTTTCTAGTCGGTGAGAAGGCGGGATACGCAGATCGGACACCGTTGTGGCTGCCAACACACGCTGCAGCCGCATTCTGGCACGCCGTTGAATCCCCGGTGGCAGACGGCGCACTCGCAGGCCGCGAAATACACGCTCAGTATTCGTATCGGCGAATCGCTTCACCGTTACATATTATCGCGACGCGATAATAGGCGTCAAGGGTATATCGCATGTACATTGCTACCGCTAGTGCGGATCCCGGCTTGAACCGGGGGCGGGACGCATAGTCAGCCAGTCTCGCAGGGCGAGAAGGGGCACGGCATGCCGTGCCTTTACGGTTTCGAAATCCAGTGAGTTGGGAGGAGTTTATCGCACCTCAAAACTAGCACTCTTCCGTCAATTCCGCAGTGGTTCGCCGGTCTTGAGGATGTGGGCGATGCGGTCTTGGGTCTTGGGTTCGCCGCAGAGGCTGACGAAGGCTTCGCGCTCCAGGTCGATGAAGTGCTCCTCAGTTGCCAACGTGCCCGCAGAGGCGTCGCCGCCGGTGAGGATGCAGGCGAGCTTTCGTGCAATAGCCAGGTCGTGGTCGCTGGCTTTGCCTGCGCGCGCGAGTTCTTCGATCGGCGCAAGCAATGCGTCGCGTTCGTCTACGCCGAGTGCGGGAAGTGTAACGGGTTCGGCACGTGAAGAGTCACCTTCTTCGGACAGCGCCAGCGCTTCCGCTTTGGCGCGAAAGAGCAGATGATCGGGATTTGCTTCGATCGTGTCGCTTGCACGGAGGTAGCCGATGGCTGCGGCGTCCGGCGCATGCTGTGAGACTTTCGCGAGGCGGATGGTAGCGAAGGTTCGCTGCACCGCCTGGGCCGGATCGGATGGACTCCCGCTTTCGCGGGAGTGACGGGACATTGTGCGATGCGCGCGGGAATCCCTGCCGTGGTTTCCGCGCATTGCGTTTTCGTCATTCCCGCGTACTGGTTGTCCGTCATCTCCGCGTGCAGTCCTTCCGTCATTCCCGCGAAAGCGGGAATCCATCTTCTCTTCATCCCCTTCCGCCAGCATCCGCAGCAGCAGTTCCTTGCAGCCGCCGCCGGCGGGCACCAGGCCCACTGCCGTCTCCACCAAGCCCACGTAGCTCTCCCGCGCCGCCACCACGCGCTGCGCCGCAAGACTGAGTTCCAGCCCGCCGCCAAGCGCGCGCCCATACAGGGCGGTCACAAAGGGTACGGGCATGCGCTTGAGCGCCAGCAGCGAGTATTGCAGCTTGTGGATGAAGCGCTCGATAACGTCCCATTGCTGCTCTTGGGCGGCCTGGAGAATCACCGCGAGGTTCGCGCCGACGCAGAAGTGCGGCTGCACGTGGCTGCTGAGCACGAGACCCCGAAACGCGGCCGGCACTTGCTCAGCGGCAATTTGAAGCATGTCGAGCACGTCCGCATCAATCGTCTGCTTCGGCCCATGCACGTCCAGAAAGGCGATGCCCTCGCCCAGGTCGCGGAGGGTCGCACCGGCGCGAGAAACGATCGGTTGGGTCTGCGCCTGCAGCCACGGCAGCGAGAGTGACTTTTCGCTGTCGCTGACATGCGCGTAACCGGACGCCGGTGTGGCCTGCTCTGTGCCCTTGTCGGTATAGCGGTAAAAGGGTTCGCTCTGCCGCGCCAGCGCGTCTACCCACGGCGGCACCGCCAGGCCGTCGCGCGCCATGCGGCGTGCCGTCTCGGCAATGCCCAGAGCTTCCCAGGTCTCAAAAGGTCCCAATTCCCAGGCGAAGCCCCAGCGCATAGCGTTATCGATGCTGGCGATTTCGTCGGCGACTTCGGGGATCTTGGCGGCGGCAAAGGCGAAGAGCCGCGAGAGAATGCGCCAAGCCAGCCGCCCGGCATCATCGTCGGCCTGGGCCAGAGCGGATATCCGGTCGCCGGTATCTTCTAGCTTTCGCACAGCACGGAGTGAAGGCGCATCCAACGAGCGCTGCGGACGGTACTCCAAGGTCTCCGGGTCGAGCACCAGGATCTCCCTGCCGCCGTCCGTCTCCTCGCGCTTATAGAAGCCTTGACCGCTCTTTGCGCCCAGCCAGCCGCGCGCAACCATCTCTCTAACGAAGGCGGGCACGGCGAACGCCTCTTTCTCCCACGCCTCCGGCACGGAGACCTGCAGCTTGTCGCAGATGTCTACGTAGACATCCAGGCCGATCAGGTCGAGGGTACGAAACGTGGCACTGCGGGGACGGCCCAGCGGCGGGCCGGTGACGGCGTCCACCTCGTCCGGACCAAGGCCCAAATCCTGCATTGCGCGCAGGGTCTCCGCGAAAACGTAGAGCCCGATGCGGTTGCCGACGAAGCCGGGCACGTCGTGGGCGCGCACGCAACCCTTGCCCAGCGTCTCGCTGCCGAGCCGTTGCACGGCTGCCGTAACCGCGGGATCAGTCTCGTCCGTGGGGATCAGTTCGAAGAGCCGCAGGTAGCGGGGTGGGTTGAAAAAGTGCGCGCCGAGAAATCTTTGTCTCACGTCCGGCGGCAGCACGTTGGCTATGGAGTGGATGGGAATGCTGGACGTATTGGTGCTGGCGATGGCGTCATCCCGCACGTGCGGGGCCAGCGCCGCCCAGAGTTGCTGCTTGATCGCAAGGTCTTCGAAGACCGCCTCAATAATCCAATCACATTCTACCAAGCGCGCCGCGTGGTCCTCCACGTTGCCGGGGCGGATACGGTCCAGGTCGCCGCGATTGAAAAGCGGCGACGGACGCATGGCGGCGAGTTTTTCCAGGGCCGCTTCCGCCCGCCGGTCGCGACCTTCTGCATCCGGCACGTCGAGCAATTCGCATTCAATGCCGAAACCGGCCAACAGCGCGGCAATCTGCGCGCCCATGGTACCCGCGCCGATGACGGCAGCGCGGCGGACGGTCCAACCGCCTTTCGCAAGACCCGAATTTGCCAAGACTATTCCCTTCCTGTGCTGTGCTAACGGTGTCGGCGTGAGAAGCTTCTAGTCCGCTATGGTGCTAATATCCCGCTGCAAAGAGCGGGGGACAAGCCCCCGCGCTACGGGAAAATGATCCGTCATTCCTGTAAGTGTTGAGTAAATCGTTGACAGAATCCGCTTTCCACTCTGAGGAGTTGACGGTGCATGTCATTCCGAGCGGAGCGAGGAATCTAGGGTCCCTGCTCAACGCACTTTAACGGCTTCAGTACACTAGATTCCTCTCTTCGCTGCGCTTCGTTCGGAATGACATGTATTCAGGCAAG
>JAPOQA010000005.1 GCA_026710945.1 Chloroflexota bacterium | reverse complement strand
TACCGCCGTATCCCGAAATGTTCGCGCCTAACTCTCCTACGATAAACACTCTTACCTTCATCACTCTTCACCTGTTAAGGAGCCGCCTGTGTAAAAAACAGGCAAAGATCATAGTAACACCCCTAAACCTTATGAGTCAACTGTGCTCTGCCAGTCCACTACCGGCTCCATTGGAGATGACCCTTGCCCATGGCTGCAGGCAATTGCCTGCGACAGAGCACTGCCAGTCACGTCTTACCGCCATGGGCATAGTGCATGACCCGCTTGGCAGCGCGAGTCTGCATGCGGTTGACGGAGAGGCCACCCGCAGTTTGGGACCTGCTGCCGAAGCCAATTGAACGATCGCGTGCTGCAGACGTATTCTTGACTATAGGTTGTGTGCATAATTGGTGCACAGGTGAGTAGGCTTTCCATCTGCTTTCCATATACTGCTAGGGACGAAGAAGTACCCAACTAAGAGAGGGAAACAAGATGACTGCGGAGACGAAAGCAAAGCTACGTCTGCGTGGTAGGCACTGGCGAACGCGGACGCTGGCCACCGCCGACTGGGAAGAGGAAGATGTCGCACTGGACCCCAAAGAGACTGGCTTTGTGGCCTTGCATCTTTGGAATGTCGGCGATGTCAACGGTCCGCCGGTCCCCGAGTACTTTTCTGTGGACATGGGGAAGCCGGAAACCCAAGCGGAATCGGTACGGATAGCTGCAGAGTTCATCCGGCCGGCGATTGACGCGGCGCGCGCTGCAGGCATGGCGATCTTCCACGTTGAGCCGCGCAACATCGCCCTGAAGTATGATTCCGTCCATTACATGTTGGAGGACGACGACCTCAACCCGCCGCCGGCACCGGGTCCTCCCGAGGTCAACCCCGGCTGGCGCAAAGAGCGGGCGGAGCGGACTCACGGCCACGGGTACATGGATTGGGATGGCTGGCAGCAGATGCGCATACTCTCGTCGTGCGAGGCGGAGCCGGGCGATCAGGTCATTCTCACCAGTGCGCAGTTCGACCGCATCTGCCGCAGCCGGGGCATTAAGAACCTCATCTATTCGGGTTTTGCAACGAACATGTGCATACAGGGGTCGGAAGGGGCCACCAGACCGATGTTGGCCTACGGGTACCGGATCTTCCTCATTCGCGAGGCCACGCTGGGGACTGAGATCCCAGAAACGTTCCAGGGCCGGCTGATTACGAAGGTAGCCCTCATCGAGTTTCAGAAGCACGTGGGCGACACGATCGGCTTCGATCAGTTCATGACGGCGTGTCGCGCCGTAGCTGCAGCGCGCGTAGACGTATAAACCAAACGTAGGACTGGGATTGCATGTTTCCAAATGGCGCGGAGTTTTGTCTCAGCTTACGGCCCGCGGTGGAGATGTGCACGAACTTCCCCTACTGGACGTCACAGTGGAACCATCTAAAGGGCGCGCTGGATGCGGACAGCAAGCAGTACGTGCTAAAGATGCACGAGGTAGCACGCTCGTTCGGGGTGCATCTCTATTGCCTGCTGGTGGGAAGTTCGCTCGAGGACCCGGACATCGACTATTTGAAAGAGCTTGTTGCAGCAGGTCACGAGGTGGGCAACCACACGTACACCCACCTCAACGTCAAAGCAAAGACCGTCGAGAGCTTGCAGGTTGTGTATGCCGGCGCGCCGTGGCTGGCCAACGGGCGCACGCCGCTGCAGATCATCTGCGACGAAGTGCGTGCCACGAATGTCGCAATACGGGAGCGGCTCGGCGTTACCGCAACCGGTTTTGGTACGCCGGGCGCGTTCAGCACGGGGCTGCACGACGTGCCCGAGGTCCAAGCGCTGCTCAAAGAAGAAGGCTTCACCCACGTCACCTCGCACTACCTTAGCCCGGCCCCGCGGGGAGCCAAGCGCCCGCCGCTCGATCACGTTGAAGCCGCCATGTGCAAGAACATTGACCAGCTCCAGCCATATCGCTATCCAAACGGCTTGCTGGAGATCGCGCCTATGGCTCTGACCGATATCGCGGCGTTTCGAGTTCTCGATCTGGACCGTTGGGAGTACGTCAGATTGCTCAAAACGGCGATTGACCACGCCCACGCGAACCGCTACATCCTGAGTCTTGCCTTCCATCCGCCCGCTATGGCCGCCCGCGACCCTCACTGCGACATACTCGATACCGTGATCCGCTATGCGCTAGAGAAGCCCGGCGGCTGTTGGATTGCGACAAACGGCGAGATTACGGCGCATTTGGGAGCAGCGTGACCGAAGTTTCCGGCGGGCGGCCCCTAGTCCAGGCTGGATACAAGAGTTGGCTCGTGCCCGGCCAAGTGCGAAACTAGCGCCTAGTCTCCAGCTACGACCTGAAATGTGTGAACGACGATAGCGTCCCACCAATGCCCTGGTTGCCCTGCTGCTCGTCTCATTGACGAGGGACCGATTAGCTTGCTAGACTGAGCAAAGATTGGCCGTGCATGGTGGCTGTAGCTCAACAGGTTAGAGCTCTGGACTGTGGCTCCAGCGGTTGGGGGTTCGAGTCCCCTCAGCCACCCCCTCTTCTCAATTTACCGGGCATTCGTGCGAAGGTGACCCTTCGCCGCCAACCTGCATCTACTGGCTGTATGAACGGCTCTCACTCACCCGTCTCCGGCGCGGCTGTCCGATTCACGAATCTAAATGGTACTTGCTACTGATATTAAGAAAGGCATGCAATTCGTGATTCCTGCGACCGAATCGAACGTCGACTACAAGGCATTGGTAAGAGAAGCATATGACACATGTGCAGCAGCGTACGATGCATCTCGCAAGACTGAGCCAGGGACTGAGATGCGGGAACTACTGAGTCGACTGGACGACGGCGACACAGTGCTCGACATCGGCTGCGGCGCCGGAGTACCGATAGCCAGGTCTCTTGCCGCACGCTACCGTGTCACTGGAGTGGACATCTCGCCGGAGATGATCCAACGCGCACAGGAGAATGTGCCAGCCGGCGAATTCGTGTGTGCTGACATCATGTCGGCCACGTTTCCTCCCTCCAGCTTCGACGCAGTGGTGGCATTCTACTCCGTATTCCATCTTCCCAGACAGGAACATGCGGAACTATTCCGGCGGATCCAGCAGTGGCTCAAACCGGGCGGATACCTGCTGTGCACTTTGAGTCACTACAGCGAGGCGGGCTACACGGAGGACGACTTCTTTGGAGAAACGATGTATTGGAGCAACTATAGCCTTACCGAATACGCGAGAATCTTGAACGAAGCTGGATTTGCACTGCTTGAGTCAAATTCGACGGGTTCCGGCTACGATGAGACTGCCCAGGAAGTCAGCGAAAACCACCCACTGGTGCTCGTGCGAAAGCATTGATAGGCGGAACTTTGACTACCCTCTCAGCCATTTGCGTTTGACTCTAAGACCAGTCGGAAACCGGGGTATCGACTGGTTGACGAATTGCCTAAGTGAGACTAGTGGTTCGACATTTTTGCTTTGATGGATAGGAGGCCGGTAGCACAGGTTTGTAACCTGTGGCCAGCTCCTCTGTTTGATGTGCTCACTCCATGCTACGGCAAGATCAAGCAGTTCCATCGCATCGTCTCCCGCTTTGACAAGCTGGTGAGCAGATATCTTGCCTCCCTCGTCTCGTCGGCGCTCTTATCTGGTTGCGTTAAAATGTCCTCCCAAGCCAGTGCCCGTTCCTTCACGTCACCCCGGCGAGGGCGCCGCTACGCGCCGCGCCTTGCAAACTGTTGGTCAGGTCCGAAAGACGCTGCCGACCATGCTTTGCAAGCGCGTCAATGCGCCTCCGGCGCGCTCTTCACCTTGTGTCTGAGAAAATTGCTATTTTTCGCGATGAAATGCAGTTTTTGTGGTCTTGACTTATTGACTTGAGTGAAAATGAAAACTAGAATGTCGCTAGCTTGAAAAAGCTAGGGTTCTTGTTGCGTAGCCGGCCCTCTGGGAGCGTTACCAGAAAGCAGGGCCGAGCCGTGCTGAGGTGACAGGAAATGTCCAAGTACGCGGAGCTGAAGACCCGCCTTGAGAGCGGCGACGTGATCATCTTGGATGGTGCAATTGGGACGGAGCTGCAGGCTATGGGAGTGCCTATGGACCCCGCCTCTTGGTGTGGTCCAGCCAACTATACGCATTCGGCTACAGTCCGCAAGATGCACGAGCGTTACATACGAGCGGGAGCGGAAATCATCACCACGAACACGTTTAACACGCTGCGTCCCGCCTTGGAGGCATCCGGCTACGGGGAATTGGTACGGGAAGTAAACACACGGGCCGTGGATGCGGCGCTGGATGCCAGAGACCGCGCTGCCGGCGACAAGCCCGTGTATATTGCCGGCTCGATCTCGTGCCGTATTCCAGTTCGCGATGGCAGAACCGGAAGGCTCCTCGGAGGCACGGGCTACGGCTACGGTGCCAGTCTCTCGGTTGAGGAGTTGCGGTTCCACGCCCGGGAGCAAGCGGACATCCTGGCTGAGTCCGGCGTGGACTTCTTCCTCATCGAGACTCTGTGGGCGGACAACGAATCTCGGGCAATTGCCACGGAAGCGGCGAAGAGCACGGGACTGCCGGTGTGGGTGGCATTTACGGCTTCGCTGAGCGGGGATGGGCAGACCGTACGCATGGACTTCGCGGCCGATCGGAATTACAGCGTTGGCATAGGGCTGCCGATGTGGACGTCCACCTGGCGACAAGTCGACAATGAGAAGACCTTGGCCGTCGCGGCTAGCGAGATTGCAGCGATTGGGCCTGACGTCCTTGGTGTGTTCCATAGTCGCTTGCATGACACCACGAAAGCGCTGCAGGTGGTCTTGGACGAGTGGTCCGGTCCCGTCATGGCCTATCCGGACGCGGGCCGGCAAGACTATCTCGACGTCAAGCAAGACGCCAGTGTCGTAAATGAAGAATCCGCGCAGGACTTGCAGCGGGAGGCCGGCGCATGGGTCGGCATGGGAGTCCAGGTTATTGGCACGTGCTGTGGATTCGGTCCGGGATACATCAATGGGTTGGACGGCGCGCTGCCGGGCCGTATCTCCGCGCCGCGGATGAGCACGCAGGCCGTCGCGGAAGAGGGAGTAGCTCTCCCAAGCACCTAAATCTAGTAACTAGCCTCCGATGTGGCAAGAGGGGCAAGCAT
>JAPOQA010000004.1 GCA_026710945.1 Chloroflexota bacterium | reverse complement strand
CCCTGGCACCAGCTCACGAACTGAACATGAGTATGTCGTGGTGCCTGGAACGTCTATTTCTCTGCCCAACCCAAAGCGCCCGAAGGTGTCAATCAGTAAAATGTGTCACCCATGTCCCCGAACAACTGTTACCTATGTCCCCGGTCTGTACAGGGAGAGGGCCGGGGTGAGGGGATTTCTTCACCATTACAGGCCATTTGCGCGCAGTCGACGGGTATCGCAAGAATCTCAATTGGGAATGGGCCGCAACGCGTTCCGGATTGGCCGCACTCAAGCCACCCTTGAGCAGGGTACTGAATGGGGAATCATCCTCTGGCGCTACATTCGCATGCAATACGTGTCTTAGGTGAGCGTCCGCGTGCTCATCCAATACCTGCGCCACACCGTGTAACCGAGCTTGCCGTAGAAGTCGACGATGCTCGTCCAGTCGATGTGGCAATTGCCGACGCCGCGCTCACGCAGCACGTCTGAGCCCACCGCCACCATGCCAATGCCGATGCCGCGCCCCCGTTCGCTCTGGGCCACGCCCACGGCGCTGATGCCGCCGAGGGAATCGCCGAGCAGCGTCTGCCACGTGATGTTTGCCGTGAGCCAGCGTGACGACGGCGTGTGCAGCATGAGCGTGCCGACGATGCCCTTTGCTGCGTCAACAGCGACGAGCATATTCTGGAAATCACCGAGTTCCCCCATGTAGACGAAGCCGGCGGCCCAACCGGGAAAGTGCTCCCATTCAAATGCAAGGACATCGTCGACTTCATCCTGCCGGGCGGGACGTACGGTCACGCATTCTTGCGCTAGCCGCGCGTCCATGGCAGGCGGCATTTCAAAGTCACTGAGATCGCGCACAAGATCGCACGAGCCTTTATCCGGTTCCAGCGGCCAGCCGCAAGCGGCAAAGAAGGCATATGCCTCGGGCAGATCCGTGGGAATGCCCGGCCAAAACCGGTACGCGCCGCCACCACCGAGCCGTAACTCCTGCACGCCTTCGCGGCGCAGTTGCGCCAGCGCCGCTTCGTGCAGCCGCGTGCCGATGCCCTGTCGCTGCCAGTCCGGGTGCACGAGCACCACGGAAATGCCCCCGCCGCGCTTACTCTCAGGCACGCCTTCCCAGCGGTCCACCTGCGTGCCCACAAACCCGACAATCCGCCCGTCCGCGACCGCCACCAAATGGTCGTCGCCGCGATAGAAACGATGCTCGGTCAATTGCCGCCGCAAGAGATCGTCGCGCATGGGCCAGGTGTCACCGAGTGCGGTTTGCCAGAGGGGCAGCAGGGCCGCCGCGTCGAGATTGGGGTTGTACGGTCGTATCAGGACTCTTGCCGACATTTGTTGCTCCAACATATCGAGATAGCTACGCGAAAGCTCTCTATTTCAAGGCTACTGCGATACCCTCGCCGAGGCCAGACTATTCCCTCTCCCTCGACGAGAGGGATACTGCCTGCCCCGTACTCGATTCAGCGTATCGACACGATACGGGGACGAGGGTGAATCCTCCCAGATCCTGTACTCACACTATATGTTGTGCATCGCTACGTGCAGGTCTTGCACGAGGTGGCAACGTGGTAAGCAAGAAGTCCCCTCACCCCAACCCTCTCCCCAAGGAGAGGGGGCAATTCTCGCTCCCCTGTCCCAACTCCAGCAAAGATCTCACTTCTCGAATTACACCGGCTTAGTTCAGCCGCATTGGAATGCCCTTCGCCGCAAGGTATTCTTTCACCTCGCGCACGGTGAAGTGTTCGTAGTGGAAGATCGAGGCGGCCAGCACGGCGTGGGCGTGGCCTTTGTCGAGGGCGTCGAAGAGGTGTTCCAGGCTGCCGCCGCCGCCGCTGGCGATCACGGGCACGTCCACGGCGGCGCACACGTCGGCGAGGAGTTCCAGGTCGTAGCCCGCCAGGGTGCCGTCGGCGTCGATGCTGTTGACTACGATCTCGCCTGCGCCGCGCTCCACACCCTCAATCGCCCAGGGCACCGCCTCGCCGTCGGTCTGGCGGCGGCCGCCATGGGTAAACACGTGCCACTTGAGAATGCCGTCGGCCTGGGGCACGCGCTTAACGTCCATGGAGAGCACGGTGCACTGGCTGCCGAAGCCCTCGGCGCCGTCGTTGATGAGATTAGGATTCTCCACCGCCGCCGTATTGATCGACACCTTGTCCGCGCCGGCCCGCAACATGCGGCGCATGTCCTGCGCCGTGCGGATGCCGCCGCCGACGGTGAGCGGAATGAAGAGCTGGTCGGCGGTGCGCTCCACGAGGTCTTGAAAGATGCCGCGCTCCTCCGCCGAGGCGGTGATGTCGTAGTAGACGAGCTCGTCGGCACTCTGCTCGTTGTAGCGCACGGCCAACTCGATGGGATCACCGGCGTCTTTGTCCGCCGAAAACTGCTGCCCTCGCACCACGCGGCCGCGATGCACGTCGAGACAGGGGATGATGCGTGTCGTAAGCATGGGTTCCTGACCAAGTACTCGTGTGAAAACGCCCTGAGCGCCCAGTAGCCGACTTGCAGGGAATACGCTGGGCCTGCATGAGACGCGCTGCTAACAACCTAACCATGATAGTTGACAACGTACTGTGAGTCACTCCCATAAGAGTCGTTGCCCGGTGGAGACGGTGTGGGCGGCTAGCGGATTCCTGCCTGCTAGTTGACCACCATCCAAAGACAGGAGCTTTGGTTTCTTCCGGGGACGTCCTATTCAACTGATTCGACAGTCTCAACATCCTAATAACCCGTCCCTGTTTACAGTTCCTCCCAGCTCGTTGGCCTCTTGATCACGCCATGGACGTCTGTCAGTGTACTCGGGAACTGGCTCCGTCGCAGATGGCTCTTCCAAAGTCGCCTTACGTATGTTGCCGCACCCACCAGATCCCTGTGCGAGATGTTCCGGTAGTCAGGATTGACCACGGTTATCCGTAGGCGCAATCCTTCTCGCACGTAGCGAATCGCACTGGCAAAGTCCGAGTCATTGGATACCACCACAGCCTGCTCATACATCCCAGTGAATCCGTCGACCAGGAGCCTCGTTACGAGGTTCACGTCTGAGCCTTTCTCCTCTGAATCTCTAATGCGAACGTAGTCCGGCATACCGGCTATCGGTATTGCCAGTGGGCGCTCTTTCGTGCGAGAGCGGAAGGTACCGTAGTGGACCTCGAGATCCGGCAATGTTGCCAAGGCTCTCAGATACACTAATTGCCGGCGAGGTTGACCTGGGTCATTGGGGCGTGCATCGAGCAGAGCCGTAAAGTAACAGACTTGGTTGATTTTGTCGTGGGGAAAGAGCACTTCAGCGAGTTTGCGCAGGTCGAGCCACTTGAATGGTGTTCCTCTGAGCGCGCGGTAGTAGAGATTGAAACCGTCAACATAGACATTGGTCTTCATGCGACGTTCCATTCGCGAAAGTTAAAAGACAGAGACCGCTCTAGGAGCGGCCTCGACCCTACCGGCGAAGCGAATAGGGGATGTACTCCTATGCTAGCTTTTGGCAGATAAACTGTCAACCGTGCTGCCGCAACTGTAGCGCGCTAGACTAATACACTATTCCAATGCCTTTGACGATACGATGCGTTTCCGGGCGTTTCCCATCCGCTCAGGGCCGATTCTGCAAACCAGCACATTCGCCCGGCACTGGCTCAGCGCGGACTCCTAAGAGAATCCCCAGTTTTCCCAACCCTGTGGGCAGCGGGTGAAGAGTGGAGTATGCTGAAAGTGCTACAGTTCCACTACCATTGCGTGAGGTATGCAATTCCATGGAAAAACCGGCTCCTACCGAACACCATATCCACGAACTGCTCCGCCGTCGCTGGAGTCCTCGGGCGTTTGCAGCGCGCTCGGTGGAACCAGAGAAGCTTGCCAGCCTCTTCGAGGCCGCGCGCTGGGCGCCATCGTCGTTCAATGGTCAGCCCTGGCACTACATCGTTGCCACAAAAGATGATCCAGCCGCTTTCGAGCGATTGCTGAACTGCCTGCGCCCGCAGAACATCCAGTGGGCGCAGCACGCGCCGGTACTGATCATTGCGGTTGCAGAGCTATCCCTAGGGGATGACCGCGGCCCCAACCGCCATGCTTTCCACGACGTGGGCCTAGCGAACGAAAACCTCGTTCTCCAGGCCGTCGCCCTGGGTCTCGTCTCGCATCAGATGGCCGGTTTCTTTCCCGATAAGGCACGCGAGACGTTCAATATACCGGAGGCGTACGAAGCGCTCACGGCGATCGCAGTGGGCTACCCGGGCGACCCTGAAGACTTGCCGCCGGAGGTCAAAGCGCGCGAACTCCAGCCCCGCGAGCGCAGGCCCCTTAGCGCGTTCGTGTTTGCCGACGCATGGGGACGGGAGTGGGCAGCGCCGACGGGTAATGAATGAGTCCTGGAACGGCCCTAGGCGTCTGTGATTCCGTCTCTCGTAGAACCAGTGCCGGGATGTCTTGACGGTCTGCTGCGGTGGGAGCGCATATCGCGCCAAAGAGCGGGGGACAAGCCCCCGCGCTACGTTCTACCTCTCGTCCCGAACAGAGAACTCTGGATGGCATATCGAGAGGCCCAAGATGTGGCATGGAAGCTCTCTCGATTTAATGGTGAAACAGCCGTAGGTTAGCAAACGCCATGACTATGCCGTACTCGTTGGCCGCGTCGATCACTTCATCATCGCGGTTGGATCCGCCGGCCTGCGCCACATAGCGCACACCGCTGCGGGAGGCGCGGTCGACGTTGTCGCGGAAGGGGAAGTAGGCGTCTGAACTGAGCGCTACGTCCTGCAGCGTGCTCAGCCACTCTCGCTTTTCGTCAGCCGTGAGGCGGGTTGGCGGCGCGGTGAACGCTTGCAGCCACGCCTCCGTCTCAGCCGCCGTAAGCTCCTCCAAGAGAAAGCGGTCGATGGCGTTGTTGCGCTCGGCGCGTGATAGCTTCGGGCGGAGCGACAGCCCCAGCACGCTTGGATGCTGGCGGAGATGCCAGAGATCCGCTTTGTCAGCAGCGAGCCGGGTACAGTGAATACGAGACTGCTGTCCCGCGCCCAATCCAATCACCTGCCCGTCGGCGGCAAGGCAGACGGAATTCGATTGCGTGTATTTTACGGCAAGCGTTGCTACCAGGAGATCGCGCACGGCCGCGGACGGCAACTCGGTTTCAGCGGTCACGATTTCTTGCAGCAACTCGGGGCCCGGCATGCGGTCGTTGCGGCGCTGCTCGAACGTGACGCCGAAGACCTCCCGGCGTTCGAGCAGCGGCGGCGCGTAGTCCGGATCGATCTGCAGCACCACGTAACTGCCGCCCTTCTTGCGCCGCAGCATCTGGAGCGCTTCCGGTTCGTAACCGGGGGCAATTACACCGTCGGAGACCTCGCGGCGGAGCAAGCGGGCAGTTGGCACGTCCACCACGTCGCTGAGCGCGGCCATGTCGCCGAATGAGGAAACGCTATCGCCGCCCCGCGCACGCGCATAGGCGGTTGCAAGGGGAGAAAGCGTAACGCTTTCCACTGCGTATGCCGAATGCAGCGAGTCGCTCAGTGGCACGGCGACGGCGGCGCCTGCCGGACTGACGTGCTTGAATGATGCGGCCGCCGGCAACTGCAGGGTGTCGCGCAATTCCTTGACCAGTTGCCAGGCATTCAAGGCATCGAGCAAGTTGATGTACCCGGGCGCGCCATTCAACACGGTGAATGGCAGGGCGTTGCTGCCTTCACCGCGCAGTACGCGCGCCGGAGTCTGATGCGGATTCACACCATACCGGAGCGGCAAATCATAGCTGTTCATGGTAGTTTCGGTCCTTCCGCAATAGTGGTTGTCATGTTAGCCTGCGGGCTTTACGCCTCCGCGCAGTCTCCTACGTACACCTTTGCTCCGAGGAATTGCAGCGGGATTATCCTCTTGAAATCTGAAAGCGTAGCGTCCCCCGAACCCTCGTGTTGCGGGCGTGCCGCACTCGGTTAATCTATAATCGTCACCCTTACCTGCGGCGTCGTAACCTGGTTAGGATTCAGAAAGTGGTCCACGGCTTTGTTGTACGCCACGACAAAGATCGTATGGACTCCTGTGGCGCGCGGGAGCCATTCTACCTCGAATGGTGGTGTCCTGCGCTGGGCGATCAGTTTCCCATCAACATAGAAGTCCACTCTATCAAGCGTCTCAGCGGCGGCGTGCGCTCTGATTTGAATGTTCCCTAGCGAAAACACGTCGCCCTCCTGCGGAGAGAGCAGCTCCAGCTGCGGCACCGTGTTGTCAACCGTGACATGTGCGCGCACTTCCTGTTCCTGCCCGCTCGTGTTCCGGGCAGTTAAGCGGACCGTGTAGATGCCGCTGGCAGGGTAAGTGTCCCATCCCATCAGCACGCCGTTCGCTACCGGTTGCGTGCGGACCTCGATCTGCGTCCAGCGCGTTGGTTCCAGCCCCTCGCCGTAGTCGACCCGGTACCAGTTGAGGTCCGGGATCAGCACGTTGCCTTTGATTTCCAAAATGCTGCGTACGGGACGATCGAACTGCGGCCAGGATATCGCCAACGGCGCCACCGGCGCGGGGATGTGCACCTCGGTTGGCGGCTGGGGGATTTCTTCCTGCCGGCCCCAATCGAGCGCTTCCGGTGGGATGATAAAGAACACCAGTTCCTCTATTTGGTCGGCAGGGGTCTGCGGCGAGGCAAGAAGGCCGGTCTCTCGGTGGATTTTGAAAGGTGTGAAAAACTGGTCTTCTTCGGTGGGTTCTGTGCCGGCGATGAAGTATTCCCAATAGATACCGCCACAGTCCGGCACATTCTGGTAACCGGAAACTAGGGTGCACAGTGCGGCCAATGATTCCTGATCGAGAGTTTCATCGCAATACGGCGTCGCCACCATGCCGGTCGCGCGGCAGACCTCTACTTGGACAAGGTCGGCCGGTCGCTCAAACTCTTCAACCGGTAAGGACTTGAGCACCTCCTCCATGAAGTTTTGCCAAATAGGGGCGGCTCCGGTCAGACCGCTCGTCTCCTTCATGGGGCTACCGTCCGAGTTCCCTACCCAAACGCCAGCGACGAGATTCGGTGTGTAGCCAAACGTCCAGTTATCCTTCGAGTTGTCTGTGGTTCCGGTCTTGGCAGCAGCCGCTCGGGAAAGCCTTAGAAAACTATTCTCTCCGAACAACGGGGTGCGGGCTTCGTTATCCGAAAGTATGTCGGTGATCAGGAAGGTGATTTGCGGGCTGAGTTTCTGAACGCCTTCCGGGGGATCGTATTCGTAGAGCACGTTGCCGGCAGAGTCGGTGATTTTGAGAATGGCTTCCGGCGGACGATACAGGCCGTTTGTGGCGAAGACGCTATAAACGCTGGCCAGGTCGAGAAGTCTCACTTCAGCGCCGCCAAGCACGACCGCGGGTCCGTAGTACGTCTCGTCGTCGAAGGACGTGATGCCTAGTCGCCGGGCCATCGCGATGCCGTCATTCACTCCCACGTATTGCGCCGCTTTTACTGCCGGAATATTGTAAGAGTTCGCCAAGGCCGCGCGCACTGTCGCGGGGCCGTGAAACTTCTCGTCGTAGTTCTTCGGCGCGTAGACCGGAGAGCCCGGGATCGTAATGGCAAATGGCACGTCCCAAATCAGGGTTGCGGGAGTCCAGCCTTTCTCGAACGCCGCCGCGTAGAAGACCGGCTTGATTGCTGAACCGGGTTGTCGCAATGACGTGGTGACGTTCACTTCCCCGTCAATGGTCTGGTCGCCGTAGTCAACGCTGCCGAGCATGGCCAGAATTTCGCCGGTCTTGGGGTCTAGGGCGATCAGGGCGGCATTGCTGGCATTGTGGGCGGCAAGTTTCGTAATCTGTTCCCGCGCCGCGCGCTCTGCCAATCTTTGGTAGTCAAGATCGAGCGTGGTCGTGACGTTGAGGCCCCCTTCGTAGACCGTTTGAGAGCCGTATCGTTCCTCGAGCAGCTTGCGCACGTAGAAGACGAAGTGGGGGGCGAGTAGGGGTTGGCCGCGCTGACTATACGTGGGCTCGTTGGCATACGTCTCGGCGGCTTCAGCCTCAGTGATAAAGTCGTTCTCGACCATCTGATTCAGCACGTAGAGCTGCCGCTCGCGGGCCCCTTCCTTATTCACGAACGGGTTCAGGCGGCTGGGTGCTTGCACAATGCCGGCCAGCATCGTGGCTTCGGCAAGGGTGAGGTCCCGCGCCGGTTTATCAAAATAGACGTTGGCGGCGGCTTCGATGCCATACGCCAGGTTGCCAAAAGCAATTCGGTTCAAGTACAGGGCGAGAGTTTCATCTTTGTTAAGCTGCTGCGAGATTTGGTACGCAAGAATGATCTCCCTGAGCTTGCGTTCAATGCTGAATTCGGGCGTAAGGAAGACCGCGCGTGCGAGTTGCTGCGTAATAGTGCTGCCGCCGCCCGCGTAACGGCCCGTCACCACGCCGAGCACGGCGCGGGAAATGCCGCGAATATCGAACCCCGGGTTGGAGTAGAAATTACGATCTTCTGCGGCGATTATGGCCTGCTTCATTACAAGCGGAATTTCTTCGAAGGAGAGGTTGGTGCGCTGCCCCTCAGTGGGGTTATTGATCGTGTAGAGCAGGCTGCCGTTTCTATCGTAAATCTTGCTGCTCTCAGGCACAGGCCACCAATCGGGATCAGACGGATCGGGTAAGTCCTGCGTCAAATACACGTACACGATCCCGGCTGCGGTGCCCACGCTGGCGGTGGCAAAAAGCGTTAAGCCAAAGAAGGTCCCCGCCAGGATAAGCACGAAAGTGAAGGCGGAGAACGACCGTTTATTATGCTGCCGCCGGCGGCGTCGCCGTGATAATGTTGGAGTTGCCAAGGGTTCGGGTCCTAGTTCTTGTGCGCTATTTCAGTCCTTTAACTGTACCATTGGCGCTCGTGTGTGTGGCCGGGGCAAGACGCAAAAAATGCGCGGTGCCTAATGCATCCGCGCACATTCAATGCAGTCAGAAGGATGGGGGAAAGTGTTTCAACGAGTGCAGGCAGACCCACCACATTACTGCGAATTGTCGTACATTGCGGCGGGGCCTAAGCGAATTCAACTGCCACTAACGCAACCAGTTGTTCGGGTTCTTGGGGATGTTGTCCAGGCGGATTTCAAAATGGAGATGCGGGCCGCTGGTGAAACCGGTCATGCCGACAAAGCCGATAGGCTGACCTCTTTGGACGGGATCCCCCTCTTTAACCGGTAGCTCCCGCGAGTCGTCCAGGTGCGCATAGAGCGACGCTTCGTGCCAACTATGCTGGACGATGACCATCATGCCGTACGAACTCCACGGGTTGCCCGGAATCGCATATCCCACCTTGATAACCCGACCGGCTTGACTGGCGTGCACCGGCGAAAGACGCCCCACTGCATAATCTATGCCCGTGTGGAAACTCTGCAGCCACGTGCGCACGCCGTAGGCGGCGCTGATGTACCCAGCGGCCGGGCGGCGCCAACCATTCGGCGCTTCCTGCGGAAGCTCAAAGTGTCCTGATCGCAGTCGCTCCTTGGCCGCTTCGATATCCGCCTGTATGGCTAAATTCTCTGCTTCTCTGCGGGCAATCTCTTCCCGCAACGACGCATTCTGCTGCGTTGCGCTACTGGCGCGCTGCTCTGCGTTGGCAAGCAGTGATTCTCTTTCGGCCTTTAGGCTCTCTAGTTGCGCCTGCTGATATTCACGCTGCAGCTTCAATTGGTCGACTTCCGCGTGCTTCTGCACGAGTATTGCGTGTTTGGAGTCTAACTCCGCTTTGCGCTCCTGCGTGGCACGGATATGGCGAACGTCATCGCCCAGGATACGCTGGAAGATGGTGATGCGATTAATCGCTTCGGAAAAGCTGGATGCGGTGAGAATGACCTCAAGCGGGGAAACGCGGCTCAGTTTGTAGAGCGCACGCAGGCGACCGCTCGCGATCTCCTGCTCGTCGGCAAGAATTGCCTCTTGAAGGGCAATGTCTTGGGTTAGGCTGTGGATTTCAATCTGAAGGCGATCAATCTGGAATTGGGTCGCGTTTACTTCCGCAACCTTCGCAAACAGCTCATTCTCAACGTCTTGGAGATTGGCGATCGCAGCGGCTTGCACGCGTTGCGTCCGCACCACTTCCTGCTGCGCTTGCTCCTGTCTGCTCTTCAACTGCAGCAGATTTTGTTCATTCTGCTGCAGTTCATCTTCCAGATGATCGAGGAAGTCACTGCCAAATGAATTGCCTGAATCTTCTGCGGCGAATATAGCTTTAGGTGTCGCCGCGAGCAAGGCGAGCAATGACCCAAGTACACTACGTCGTCGCATCTAACTCAGTTCTCCTGGAACTTGCCGATTTGTACATCACGTACAACTCGACCGCTATCCAACGCTACCACACGACGGGAGAATCCATCAACTACGTCTCTATCGTGCGTTGCCACAATTGTAGTAATACCAAGCTGATTGACCTGCATGAGTAAAGAGGTAATTTCCCACGCAGCCTCCGGTGAGAGACTGGCCGTGGGTTCATCGGCGATAAAGACCTCCGGGCGATGCACGATTGCCCGCGCAATCGCCGCTTTGCGCTGTTCTCCGCCGGAGATTTGCCCGGGGAGGAACGCTGCACGGTGCTGGAGCCCCACAAGCTCAAGCGCATCTGCCGCGCTGGTGCGGGCGCGCTTTCCGGTACACCCCTGGACCTGCATTGCCAACGCCACGTTTTCAGCCACGGTCTTTCCGGGAAAGAGCTTCAGGTCCTGAAAGACGATACCGAAGCGGCGGCGCAATAGAGGAATCTCAGAATCCTTCATCATGGCAAGGTCTTGGCCCCCAACGAGCACCACGCCGGATGAGGCTTGGTCGGCGCGCACGAGCAGGCTAAGTAAGGTGGTCTTGCCGGCGCCATTGTGCCCAACAAGAAAGACAAAGTCGCCCTTGGGAACGCTCAAGGTGACGTCGTCGAGCGCGGTGACGCGGAAATCATAGACTTTGGAGACGTTGCGCAGAACTATCATGGAATGCTGGGTTGTGATGTTGGTAGAGACGCGGAGGCAACTTGATGATAAGACAAGAAAGGCTACAGCCCTAACTGGTCATGAACCGTCGTACAGAGAGGTAACTCCCCAAACCGCCAATGGCGATGCCAAAGAGAGTCAAGATTAAGAATAGACGAATTAGGTACGTTGTGTCAAATGATACGGGGAAAAAGCTGATCAACTGCTGTAGCAATCCGTGCACCCAAATATACGCGATACCGACCACTATGGAGGAAAACAGCGCGCCAATGAGGCCAAATAGGACGCCTTCCAACAAGAACGGCCAGCGGATGAAGTGATCGGATGCGCCCATTAGCCGCAGCACTTCAATTTCCCCGCGCCGCGCATAGACAGTCAGCCGGATGGCGCTTCCGATTACGAAAAGAGTCACTAAGACGAGACCGGCTCCGAGCGAGTAGCCAAGAAAGCTTGCGACCCGGCTGATTTGAAGAAGAATCTTGACCACATCTTGAGGTAGGACGACGTCTTCCACGATCGGATCTTCTTCGAGAAAACTCGCTTGCAATTGGAGGAACTCGGCCTCATTTGAGCGTACCTCCAAGCTGGCAGGCAGTGGGTTATCGAGCAATGGCTGCAAGAGATCAGGGTCCTCCCGAAATGAGGCCCTTAGCCGGTCCAATGCCTCTTCTTTGGTGATGTATTCCACCGTAGTGGTGCGAGGATCATCGAGCAACTGCTGCCGCAGCGCCAAAACATCCGATGGCGGCGCGTCATCCTCCAGGTAGACGATAAGGTTTACTTGCTCCTCCATGCTGGCAATCATGACAGACAGCGCATTCTCAACGATGAGAAACATGCCAAGTGTGGTCATCATCAAGGAGACTATCAGCACAGTAATGATCGACATTGTCCGATGTCGCCAGGCGTTTACGACTGCGCTGCCGAACACCGTGGCCGTGTAGCTAAGACCGGCCATACTGGTACGTGCCTCTCAATTCGTCCCGTACAATCTCTCCCCGGACCAGCTCGACAACCCGGAGACGCGCTCGATTGACCATCTCTTTGTCGTGGGTGGCCATGACTACCGTAGTTCCCAGCCCGTTTATGTGCATCAGCAAGTCAACGATTTCGGCGGAGGTCACAGGGTCCAGATTGCCGGTTGGCTCATCTGCTATCAGCACGTCGGGTTTGCGGACCACCGCGCGCGCGATGGCAACACGCTGCTGTTCTCCGCCGGACAACGTAAGAGGAAAGTTCTCGGCAAAAGGAGTCAACCCCACCAACTCCAACGCCTCCGGCACGAGTTCATCGATCTCTCGCTGGGGGTGGTGGGCCACGCGCAACGCCATGGCAACGTTTTCGGTCACCGTCTTGTTCGGCAGCAGCCGGAAGTCCTGGAAAATAATGCTCACCTTGCGCCGATAGTGGGCGAGATGGCGTTTAGAGAGTTGCAGCACGTTGTGTCCGGCGACGATAACCGCGCCCGTGGAGGGAAGCTCTTCACGGATCAGCAGCCGGACCAACGTGGACTTGCCGGCGCCGCTTACACCAACGAGGAATACAAACTCTTGCCGCGGGACCTCCAGGTTGATGTCTCTAAGCGCGTGGATACCGTTGGCATAAACTTTGGAGACGTTCTGCAAGAGAATCATGGCTGCTCTGTCAGCTTTGCACGGGCTAGATTCCTAGCGCCTGCGTAGCGGGGGGTGGAGATAGTCGTGATCGCAAAGTGATTCCATTCCTATTATACGACGTATGCCCAGATTAGCGCATGTAGCCGCTGGGAGTGCTGAAGGGTGTAGACCGGCACAGCGCCCTGGAGCGCGCATTTGACTGGTCAGGGTAGAGCTATCTCATCAGAATGCGGAGAGGGTCGAAAGCCATAGGCTTGTCTTGGCGCATCACTGCGAAGTCCACCCGGCCTACGCTGTTGGCGAAGATCGTACTGCCATCCGGGTGCGGTACTTACCGCCCTGCCGCATGAGCCACATGTAGAGGATGGTCAGGGCGAACGGTGCCAACGGCATCAACATGAGCGCGTTGAACGCGGCGGGCAGTCCGAAGCCGTCCGCGAAGAGCCCCACGAACGGCGTGCCCATGCCGCTGATGCCCCAAGCAAATCCGACCATCATGCCTGATGCCATTGCTCTCTGATTTGGCAGGAGTTCATGACTCATCACCACGGTAACGGCGAACGTGGAGACGGTAAATGCGCCAATGAAAACTAGCATCAAGGGCAGCCAAAATCCATCGGTGTGCAAGAAGACGTAAACGAACAGCGGTACGGGTAAGAGCGACCAGAGGAGCAGGCCCTCTTTGCTCGTGCGGTCGGCCACGTAGCCGCCAATAAGCGTGCCTATCGCACCGCTAAAGAGCAGGAAGGGCAGGAGCCCCGCCGCCGCCTCGGGCACCGTCATAGCGAGTTCTGCGACGGCATAGAGTGGAATGAATGTGCCCAGGCTTACCCAGAAGAAGGAGCGGAGAATGACGATAACCAGCAAGAGGACGAAGGGTGTCAGAATCGGTCGAATGTCGAGAAAGGCGGCTTTCAGGTCCGGCGGCGCTAACTCGGTGCCGGTCTCAATTCGCGGCAGCAGCCGCCAGAGCACCAGCGCCATCAGAACACCCGGCAGCAACATGAGCATGAGTCCGCGCTGCGCCTGCCAGGCAAAGAGCACGGCGACGACTACCGGTCCCGCGGCGACGCCGATGTTGCCGCCAACAGAGAATATCGAGGTGCCGGTGCTCTGCCGGTCGCCGCTGTAGTGGCCGGCCGCCTTGTAGCCCTCGGGATGGTAAGCAGCGATGCCCAAGCCGCCGATGGCGACCGCGATAAGTACGAGCCCATACACTGGGGCCTGCGTGGCAACGGTGACGCCAACAGCGGCGACGAGCGGTGAGAGAGGGAGTACCAGCTTCCCATTGATGCGATCGCTCACGTAGCCGAGAACCGGCTGGACTGCGCTGGCGGAAAAGCTGTGCGCTGCCGATACGAGCGCCACGGCAAAATAGGAAAGACCGAACGTGCTCACAAAAATAGGGAGCATGGCGGGCAGCATACCGCCATAGATATCTGCAACCACGTGCCCCAGGCTCAGCGTCAGGAGCATGGGCGTATTCATGCGACGCTTGGTTTTCAACGTGGCACGCGCTTCTTCAGGCCAAAATCTTCGATTGCGGTCTCTTCCTCGTGTTGAAGTAACGCGATAGCTGCGGTAATTGCCATGAAAATAAGCGATTCATTCCGTTCGCCCCCGCATCGTGTCGATACGCGGTATCGAGTACGGGGCAGGCCCCGAGCCTGCCTGTCCTGAGCTTGACGAAGGGTCGAAGGGTCTTAGAGTGAATGGCGTGACGAGTGACAGAATCCTTATCCCACCCGAAACCTCTCCATTTTCATGCTCTTTTGTGGCCTTGGCAAGGCCAGGGTAATCACTCTGAAGAGTAGATGGTCTAGGCAGTTTCGTTCCGGTAGCGCAGGTTTGCAACCTGCGTCTGCGGTTCATCATTTCCGCGCAATCGGGAGGATAACTGATCGGCCCTACACTCGGGCCCCATATCGGCACGATACGGGGATGAGGGTGAAGTTGCTCAGCATGCCAACCGTTGATTAAACGTCTTTGGCCTTAGACTGTATTGACTGCACACTTTATGCAATTAGAAGAGTATGACAACCCCTCACCCCGACCCACTCCCTGGGGAGAGCTTTGCGAAACGCCGTCATTCCGGCGAAAGCCGGAATCCAGAGCGCATTTTCAACTAAAGACAGCAGGGTGTCAAGTCATTTCACCCCCACCCAAACCTTCCTGCTCAATGGCGAAGGTTTATGCAAAGGCCTCCTGGGAAGAGGAGGCAACACACTTTCCTCAGAATCTCGTTACGCAAAGGTCTCCACTAGGGAGAAGTGTTTCAGCAAGAGCTATAACGGGCTCACTCTGGATGCTTGCAATCAAACGAAAAGCCACACCAGCAGGACGGTGTGGCTCGGGACGCGCCCGCAGGGTTGCTAACCTGCGCTACCGACGCTTTGGCAGGGCCAAAGGACGCGCTTACTCGCGGTAGTCCGTTTCGGTCAGCTCGTCCACGCGAACGATCTTGTCAATCTTGGCGCTCACCGCGTCGCGGGCCTCAATCACGGCCTCTTCGCTTTCAGCTTCGTACAGGCAGTAACACTTGCTCATGTCATCGGAAAGATAGGTGCTTATCCAGTCGCAATTGGGTAACTGCGCGTAGATATCCAGTGACTTCTTCTTGTTGTTGTCATACTTGTCGCGGGTGAGCTCCGGCGGCAGGTTCCACTCGACAAGAAACTTGGGCATTCTTGGTTCTCCATGGTCTTTTTAATGGGTTTTTCGGTTAGCTTCTTTGTAGCAGGAGAGAAGCGTGTCTGTCAAACGAAGGCTATCCGCGGAATAGTAGGTTTAGGCGTCTCATTTCTTCTGCTACATGTCCTCCAGGAACGGGGAGCGTGTCTGTTTAGCTTTGCGATCGGGCGGTGGGCCGACCGTCCTACCATTCGGTGGTGGACCGAATCGATTCCAGTCCTCATCTCCGACAAAACAACCGAGTTCTATGAAGATCCAAATAGCGCCAATCACAGGCACCAGACCAATAAGTGACCACCAACCGGATTTATCGTGGTCGTGCCAGCGTTTTGCCAGTATCGCGAACTTGCAATACAACAATAACGCAAAGCCTATCAGGTACATTAGCGCAACCACATACTGAGCATCCGTATCCTCGGTTGCTACGTATATGGTTTCAGATGCAATGGCTCCCAAGAAATACACAGCCAAGAGTGTAATTTGGCCAGCCCAGAACGTGACGCGGTTGATGCGCCCTGAGAAGCTGAAAAATACGGAAAGTTCAGACGGCTGATCTGTGGGCATAAGGCGCACCGTCGCAGAGTGACAGTTGAACAATGGGGAATCAGCAGATTACCACTTTGGGTGTCTCCGGCAGTTCATGGTCAACCAAGCGGGATTACATCGAACAGTCGGCCGAGAATGATGACAAGGAGCGCGAATTGCACGCCAATCGCCCACTTGAGCGTGTTGATGTCGCCCTTCAATTCGCCTCGCAAGCCCTCCATATCGGCCTTTGTAGCAAGGTGGGCATAGGCGCTTTCAAGACCGCTGACTGCGTCCGTAGGACGGCTGATCCGCTCCTCCGTTCTCGTCATCGTCGCGCGCTCTCATTTAGGCCGGTATGATATCGAACACTCTAGCTAATATCGCAATCTGGAGAGCGAAAAGGACACCAATAGCCCATGTGAGCTTGTCTACCTTGCCATGAATTGCAGCAATATCAGCCTTTGTAGCAAGGTGTTCGTAGCCGCCCTCGATTCGCGCTAAACGCTCCTCTGTGCTTGCCATGCCATTCCTTCTGCCTCTAGCATACACCCTGTAACCAGTAGAATCGTGTCAGTAATTGGCAGTTCTAGGCTTGGCTCTTTCAAGCCCGGGTTTTCCTAGTTTAGGGTCTTGCACTCATGGCCACTCCTCGCGCGCAGATCTCGCGGCGTCCATGAAGTAGCTATCGAGTACGTTCTCAATCCGAGACACCCGATCAGTCAAGCCCTCGATAAGACCTTCAATCCGAGCGATTCGCTTTCCCAGCCGCGTTTCCACTCCTGAGATTCTCGTCTCGAACCGCCACAACAGTCCGGCAAAGGCCGCAATCGCCACAATCGTTGGCGCCCACGCGGAAACACTAGCCATCATTCCGTCTCTTTCTTGCCCGCCTGCATGATGTAGCCTTCGAGCAGACCCTCGATCCGGGCAACGTCAGCCTTTGTCGCAAAAGAATCCAGCCTGCCTTCCACGCGGGCAATCCGCTCCCCTAACCGTGTTTCAACGCCCGATATGCGTGTCTCGAAACGCCAAAGCAATGCTGCCACTGCGACTATCGTGGTGGCAATCGTGATGACGAATTCCCCATTGACTTCCATCGCTGTGCCTCCCTGCACGCTCATTGTCTGACTAATCAGGAATTAGCAGCTCAGCCCTTGGAGGATGCTAGAGCCCCTACGGTATGAACTGCATAGCGCCAATAAGGACTCCGCCCCACACTGCCATCGCTATCACCATCCACTTGATGAGATCGGCCTTCAGGTTGGCAATGTCGCTCTTCAATTCCCCCTTTAGGTCGGCCAAGTCAGCTTTTGTCGCAAGATGAGCGTAAGCGCTTTCAAGACCGCTGAGCCGCTCCTCTGTGCTTGCCATCACCGCCTGCTCCTTGCCAACACTCTATGCCATTAGTATATACCCTGTGACAAGTGCAATCGTGTCAGAAAATAGCGGGTTTAGACTTGGGGGTCTTTCCAAAGTGAACCCGGTGGTTTTTTTGCAGGCGAGACGCGGCAGTGGCGCACGGAGCAAAAAAACTTTCCCTTTAGCTAGCCGAGTGGAAAGATTGGGGCCGGCGTCACACTCTTGGTGAATTCGCCGGCCTCTCTATCTGAACCTAGCCTTGCCTCAACTTACCGCACCATGCCTCGTGCATTCAGTGTATCACACATGCTCTGTTGCCACGATCGCACCTCGTAGAGAAGCCAAAGTTGTGTCCAAGCACTTGACGGAAAGCGCCTGCAAAAGAACGGGCTTGGAAATACTATGATGGGCCCCTTGTTGACTCAATCGGGAAACATGTGTAGTCACGAATCAGCCCTACTGGTCTTTACCACTAGGCGGCGGCCCAACAACTGAGAAGATCTTGGACAGACGCGAACTGTAAGTCTCTCGACTTGGGATATTCTTTGACCCTGCCATCGGGTTCGAGCATTCAGGCCACAGAGCTATTGTCTCATCAATATACAGAGAGGCAGAGGCCTTCGCTTTGATTCGTTGAAAATTCCCCTCCCAAAGCATGTCACGATCATCGGTTTCAAGAGCTTGTAGAATGTGAACAGATGCAGAATATGCGTAGTCTCTCAATCCGACTTCGTACTCTCCTAGCAGTTCCGTTTCCTCGGATGAGGGGAATGCTGTAGGGAATTCATTGCCAATCCTGCCGAGCGTTTCAGCATGGTGACTGATCAACCATCTCCAACTATCATCCGTGAACAATTCTGGGTCTCTTTCTAGATCCTTGAAAAGCGTCTCTAATTCCGTGTTGGTTGCATCAAACCAAATTACCGTCTCGTCAACGAATTCTATGTACTGTCTCTCCGTAGCACTCGGGCAAATCAGGCGCTCCCTGACAACATTGAACGCAGCACCAATCAACACAACGCCTATTACGCTGTAAATGCTTGCTTTCCACCAAAACTCACCCCAGTCCCTTCCAGTCTTGACTTGCATGACAATGGCGCTTCCACGTGGCGTGATAATTGAACAATGCCTTCAGCATATCCTTATCCATACAGGAAGGTGTTCAATTGACGACACCGCGCAAGCATTGTCTCTGGTAGTCGTTGAGCAAGACCCACTCTCTTAGTCCCTGGCTGCGCCATGCCTGCATAAGCTCGTTTAGGTGTCGCTCCATAGGGGTTCGTGGGTTGCGCTTGCCGAATTGTCCGTACCGTTCGTACCACCACTGAGCTTGTAACCGGAAAGCGCCAATCTCCTCTTCCAGACATGCGGCCTCTGTCTCTGCCGGCCTGTTCCCCCTACGAAGATACTCCTGCACATGATACGTTTCATGAATGAGAATTGCCGCAAGCACTTCGTTGGTGCCTTTCCCATCTCCTCTCAGCGAATCATACCCTCTCAGCGAATCATTTATAGTGATGCGGTTGCGCGAGGGAGAAAAGCGGCCAGATACGGTGGCGGGCAATGGCCCAAATATAACATCCGTCCCGGCATCAATAGTTGTGTGGACTGCTGCTGAACCAATCTCGGAACCGCTCCCGAAACCGTACCCCAAGCCGCGCCTAACTAGCATAGCTGTCCGGTAAGCGTCTGCAAGCTCACGATCAATGCGCTGCTCCGGTTCTCCAAAGTGCTCGCAGATTTCACGGGCCCACGGCGACATCCATAGCCACTTGAGTATTTCGTAATCTTCCGAACCGAGAGCAAGGTAAAGACTTAACCATACGTTTGCCCATTCCTCCTGCGAAGAAGAACGGGAAAGCAGGTCAAGATTCGGCTTCCCGTTCTTGCCGTATGTTTGCAACCAGTAGTTAATCTCCCCAGCTTTCGCTACGGCCGCCAAAGTCATGCACTGCTCCCAAGTCTCTATTTCGCCAACTTCGTAATGCGCGGCTAGCAATATTGTCGGCCAGATGAGTATCAGCCCGATTGTTTCAGGGCTTTCGTGACGGAACTTTCCGTTGACAACGATACGAGGCGGTGAGTGGGCCCACGCAGCCGGGGTACTGCCGCCATAGATCGAACTAAGGGGCGGTCCCCAATAAGCAGGGATACGAGTGGTGAGCGCGTTGGGACCTATTATATTCCCAAAGGTGGCGCTGGCGCCCAACCGGACGAATTTATCGGCAATATCCGAGCCGGCCTGAGTGCGGCGCATCACATGGTAGGCGTGCGCCAGGATGGGGTCTATGGTCGGGCGCGGAGGTGGCGTTGGTGGTGGGGCTGTCGGTCTTGGCGGCGGCGTTGCGATACTGCCGCCGGGCGCATAGTCCGGTTCCCACGCAAACCGCTCCTTTTTGAGCCGTTGCTCTAGCCCGTTCGGTCCGTTGATCCACGTGCGGTGGCCGTCAGTGAAGGCGGTCCAGTTATCAGCCTTGCGCCAGACGAGGAGTCCGCCGGTGGTTTGCTGCTCGCTGTTGCCGTTGGCGGCATAGCGTTGATCTTCCAAACATTCGCCCACGATGTCGTGGCCGATGAGGTCGCGGAGCGTTTTGAAGCCAAGCACGAACTCGCAGTGGCTCGTGGCGTGCGCGGGCGCAGCGACGATAGCCGCGATGAGCAGCAGAAGGAGGGATGCGAAGAGTGGCCGCATAACAAGGCGCTTCCTTGCATGAGTGGAAGTTGAACGATGCCTTGCCATTGGTTGTGTCTGGTGGCCTGAGAGTCGCCACTTCTCGTTATGCTGCGGTTGCCAGCAATTGCTGCATCTGCGCGGGATCGAGCTTGATGGAAGGACCCATGGTAGCGCACAGGTGGATGGAGCGGACGTACGTACCTTTGGTATTCTCCGGCTTGGCCTGCATCACTGCCGAGTAGAGTGAGGTCAGGTTGGCCAGCAAATTCTCCACGGTGAATGATGCTTTGCCGATGGGGACGTGCAGGTTGGCGGTGCGGTCGACGCGGAATTCCACGCGGCCGGCTTTGGCTTCTCCCACGGCGCGGCCGATGTCGAACGTCACGGTTCCGGCCCGGTTATTGGGCATCAGGCCGCGAGGGCCCAGAATGCGTCCCAGTCGGCCCACGGCGCTCATCATGTCCGGTGCGGAGATTGCCACGTCGAAGTCCAGCCAGCCGCCTTCGATCTTCTTGGCAAGCTCGGCGCCGCCGACGAAGTCAGCGCCGGCTTCTTCCGCCTCGCGCACTTTTTCACCTTGCGCAAAGACGAGCACGCGCTGAGCTTTGCCGAGCCCGGCGGGCAGCACCACAGAACCGCGCACGGCCTGCTCCGCTTGGCGTGGGTCCACGCCCAGGAGGGCGTGCAATTCAATGGTAGCGTCAAAATTGGTGGTAGCCGTCTCCTTGGCGATTTCGAACGCAGTTTTGGGATCGTAGAGCCGACCCTCTTCGATGCGTTCCAGTGCCTGACGATATTTCTTGCCGCGCTTTGCCATGTTAGCTGACTACCTCCAAGCCCATGCTGCGGGCCGTGCCCGCAACGATCTTCATTGCCGCCTCTACGTCGTTTGCGTTGAGGTCCGGCATCTTCATTTCCGCAATTTCGCGCACTTGCCCCTGGGTAACCCGCCCGACTTTCTCGGTATTGGGAGTACCGGAGCCTTTCTCAACTTTGGCCGCGCGGCGCAGCAAGTCGGCTGCCGGCGGTGTCTTTGTGATGAACGAGAAGGACCGATCTTCGAAGATGGTCATGTCGACCGGCACGATGTAACCGGCCTGGCTCCCCGTCCGCTCGTTGAATTCCTTAACGAAGGCCATGATGTTCACGCCGTGCTGACCCAATGCGGGGCCAACCGGCGGGGCCGGGGTTGCCTTCCCACCCGGTACCTGAAGCTTGATGACTGCCCGAACTTTCTTTGCCACGCTTGTCTCTCATCCTTGCGCAAAACGCACTACAACACGGTCACACTGGCTAAATTCGTTCCACTTGGAGAAAATCGAGTTCCACTGGAGTCTCGCGTCCGAAGAACGAGACCATCACCCGCACGCGGCCGCGCTCTTGGTTGGCATCGTCCACGGTGCCGTAAAACTCGGCAAACGGCCCGTCGACGATCTTGACCCGGTCGCCTTTCCGCAGCACCATGCGGGTCTGCGGCGTCTCTTCTTTACCGCGCTTGAGGACCTTATCTACTTCCTCGTCCGCAAGCGGCACCGGCTGATGGTCGTCTCGGCCGGAGCTCACGAATCCGGTCACCCCAGGCGTGTTGCGTACGATGAACCAGGACTGATCAGTCTGTTGCATGCGTACGAGCACATACCCGGGGAAGAGCTTGCGCTCTACGTCACGGCGCTGGCCTTGCTTGATTTCCACTTCTTTCTGGGTGGGCACCACCACGTCGAAGATCATGTCTTTCGCGTCCATCGATTCGATGCGCTTAAGCAGATTCTCCCGGACCTTATTCTCGTATCCGGAGTAAGTGTGCACCACGTACCAGCGCGGCGGTTCGTCCGCCTGGGGTTGGGTGTCTTGTATCTCCAATGCCATGGTGCTGAAATCCTTTAGAGCCCCTATTGAACCAGTAGTGCGAAGAGCCTGGCAAAGATGTAGTCTACCCCGCTGAGAAACGCGCCGGTTACCATGCTCACAGCGATAACTACGAGCGTAAGGTTGAGGGCAGTCTCGCGAGTGGGCCAGTGCGCCTTCCGAAGCTCGCCCCACGCTTCCTGCAGAAACGTTACCGGAGGCCGCAGGAATTGAGGCAAGCGATTTGGTGGCGGCGCGTCCCGCCGGCTGCGCGAATGCTGCCGCGCAGCGCGTCCCCGGTCGGCTGTGGACCAGGGCAACCTCATCGTGTTTCTCGATGTGTGAGGTGCTTCTGGCAGTAGCGGCAGTACTTCCGCAATTCCAGGCGGTCGGTGGTTGTCCGCCGATTCTTGCTGGAGGCGTAGTTGCGGCGTCTGCAATCCACACATGCCAGAGTTATCACACTACGATCTTCTCGTCCTTTACGTGCCATGAACGTGCGCTTCTCCTAACCGCAAAGCGTATCCTTATTCCAGGATGTTGGTAACGACGCCGGCGCCGACGGTACGGCCGCCCTCGCGGATAGCGAAGCGGACGCCTTCTTCGAGGGCGACGGGGTTAATGAGGTGGATAGTCATGGTGATATTATCGCCTGGCATAACCATTTCTACGCCTTCAGGGAGGGCAATCGCGCCGGTGACGTCGGTGGTACGGACGTAGAACTGGGGGCGATAGCCTGGGAAGAAGGGGGTATGCCTGCCGCCCTCATCGCGACCGAGGACGTAGACCTCGGCCTCGAAGCGGGTGTGCGGGGT